>PKQU01000067.1 GCA_017577925.1 Bacillota bacterium | reverse complement strand
TCGGGCCCGTATTTCGCCCGCGCCTTTTCGTAGGCCTCCTCCTCGCTGCGGGCCACGATCACCTCGCCGTCGGGCGTGTACCAGGCCGGAATGCGGTGCCCCCACCACAGCTGGCGGGAAATGCACCAGTCACGGACGTTCTCGATCCAGTGCAAAAACACCTTCTTGAACCGTTCCGGCACAAAGCGTACCGCGTCGTCGGACAGCGTGTGGCGGATGGCCTGCTCGGCGAGGGGCTTCATGCGCACGAACCACTGGGTCGACAGGTACGGCTCCACCACCGCGCCGCTGCGCTGGCTGTGGCCGACGGCGTGGACGTGGTCCTCCACCTTGACGAGGTAGCCCTGGCGCTCAAGGTCCTCCACGAGCCGCTTGCGACACTCGTAGCGGTCGAGCCCCTGGTACGGCCCGGCGTTCTCGTTCATCTTTGCCTCCTCGTCCATGACGAGGATGCGCGGCAGGTTGTGGCGCAGGCCCACCTCGAAGTCGTTCGGGTCGTGGGCCGGCGTAATCTTCACCGCGCCGGTGCCGAATTCTGGATCGACGTATTCGTCGGCGATAATGGGGATCTCCCGGCCAACGAGAGGAAGGAGGACCGTCTTGCCGATGAACGCCTTATACCGTTCGTCGTCGGGATGCACAGCCACAGCCACGTCGCCGAGCATCGTTTCCGGCCGCGTGGTGGCCACGACGACCGCGCCCGAGCCGTCCTTAAGCGGGTAGCGGATGTGGTAGAGCTTGCCCTGGACTTCCTTGTACTCCACCTCGATATCCGATAGGGCCGTGCGGGCCACCGGGTCCCAGTTGATGATGTACTCGCCGCGGTAGATCAGCCCCTTTTCATACAGGGAGACAAACACCTCCCGCACCGCGCGCGACAGCCCCTCGTCCATCGTGAAGCGCTCGCGGGAGTAGTCGAGGGACAGGCCGAGCTTGGCCCACTGTTCCCGGATGACCGATGCGTAGTGTTCCTTCCACTGCCACACGCGCTCGAGGAACTTCTCGCGCCCCAGGTCGTAGCGCGACAGCCCCTCCTTGGCCAGCTCCTTCTCCACCCGCGTCTGCGTGGCGATGCCGGCGTGGTCCATGCCCGGCAGCCACAGGGCATCGTAGCCCTGCATGCGCTTCATGCGGATGAGGATGTCCTGCAGCGTGCAGTTGAGGGCATGGCCAAGGTGCAGGTTGCCCGTCACGTTCGGCGGCGGGATGACGATGGCAAAGGGCTTCTTGTCCGGATCGCCGCCGGCTTCAAAGAATTTGTTTTTCACCCACCACTGGTAGCGCCCCGCTTCCACCGCTTTCGGGTCATAATGGGGCGGTAGGGTGGGGGTTGTCGCTTGTTCCGTCATGACCTCACCCTCCTCGCATCTCGTCAGCCCATCAAGCAAAAAACCCCCTTCGTCAAAGGACGAAAGGGGTCTCCCTTCGCGGTACCACCTTTGTTCACGGCCGCCTGTCGCGCACGTCGACTTGCAGGCGCGCGCCATTTCCGCTCGGCGCTGCAGGCGTGTGCGCACGCTCGCCGCGCGAGATGGCCGTGCTCTCCTTCCGCTAACGGGCGGTGACCGTCCTGCCCTACTGGCAACGGGCCACTCCATGGACATTCCGCGCGTTCGGGCAAGCCGCTCCGGGGCGACGTTCGGCCGCTTTCGCCTGGGAAGCCTCGCAGCCAAGGGCTCCCCTCTCTGCAAGGCGCGCACGCGGCCTACTCCTCCCCATCCTCGCGTTTGGGGTCATCCATAGGATCTCTTTTCCATCCAGTATCGCCAAAGTCAAATGGCTCCTTTTCTTATCTTACGTCGAACTCAGGGGAAAGTCAAAGCTGTACGCCGTGGCAAACGGTCAACAGCGGTGCGCGTGAGGGAAAGGAGTGCCAACACAGGATGCATCGCCGAAGCCCACGGAATCAGGGCTCGGCTGTTGGCCGTTGCGTAGAGGAAGACCATCAACCCGTACAGGACAGTGCTGCGCCCAGCGGCCCACCGTATCGGCCCCACGAGCGCCATCCCCAACATCCCAATGGGCAGCAGACTAAACGAATGGACAAACATCGCGTGTTGGGCCCAATTCGCCGGCTGGCCGAAGACGGCCAATCCGGCCAGGTAACCTGGATGAACACGCACTCTCCATCCCGCTATTTCCCGCTTTTTGACTACACCCTGATCCTACTCTACCTCGCGCAGCATCCGCTCAATCGCCTCAACGCGGTTACGCAGATCGGCCAAGTCTTCGGAAATCTTCCGTTGCACGGCAACCGCTTCTTCCGCCAGTTTGTGATACGCTTCGTCCCGCGCGATTTCGGCCTGGCTCATGAGCTTTGTCTGGCGGTACTTGAAAATCTGCCAGATGAGGACCACGATGACGACGGTAATCATCAGGTTCATAGCAAGGGCAAACCACATCCCGGCATAATGCATATTCATTGCTCATCCTCCCCTTCTGACTTTCTCCCCTTGGCACGCCCGGATTCATGTCGTGGATGGAGCACCGATAAGGTTTTGGCCGCTTCCGCGAGGTTCTCGGGCGTGAGATGCAAAGAAAACGGAATGATTTCGTAATAATTCAATGCTTTTCCGTCCGGAGAAAGTTCCATCTTGCTTGTGACCAACCCCGCATCTTCCAAACGCTTGAGATGCATGTAAAGCAATGGACGGCTGATTTTCGCCTCACGGGCAAGCTGACTCACGTGGACGCGCCTGCCCATTAGTAAGGAGAGGATTTTCAATCGGTGGGGGTTGGACAAGGCGTCGAAAATCTTGATCAATGTTTCGCCAGACGGCAGCACCCCTCCGTTTTGTCGCTCATTGATCTTCCATCCCCCCTTGTGATCGAAACGTTCATATAACATCTGTAAAAAAAATATTACACGTATAAGACGTTGTCAACCCTCCATATCAACGAGTCCCGCCACCATGCGCACCACGCGGTGGGCGCGGGCGGCCAGGTGCGGGTCGTGGGTGACGGCCACCAGCGACAGATCCGTTAATTGCGACGATTGAAATAAAAATGAAATATATAAAAATATACGGGTGATACAAATTAAATGATATAATTAACCTGTGTTTAACCTTTGTTTTTCAAAAAAAATAAAGACCGTTCTGCAAAGGAGGGCTCATGGATGAAAAACGAACAGCAACGGCCGCAGTCTTTTGTACCCTACGTTCCGGCAAACAAATCGCTGCCCGAGCTGACGGTTACCGCTCTTGTCCTCGGGATCCTCCTGGCCATCTTGTTTGGTGCCGCGAACGCCTATCTGGGCCTGAAGATCGGCATGACAGTAAGCGCTTCCATTCCCGCGGCCGTGATTTCCATGGCCATTCTTCGCGGGATCTTTCGCCGCCAGTCCATTCTCGAAAACAACATTGTCCAGACGATGACCACCGCCGGGGAAGCGGTGGCTGCCGGCGCGATCTTCACCCTGCCGGCCCTGTTTCTGTGGAACCTGACCCCCAGTCAGACGATGATCGCGTTTATCGTGCTGACGGGCGGCTTCTTGGGCGTGTTCATGATGGTGCCGCTTCGCCGCCTGCTGATCGTGCAGGAACACCACACCCTTCCGTATCCGGAAGGTACCGCCTGTGCGGAGGTGCTCAAGTCGGGTGAGGCCGGCGGCGCCAGTGCACGGCTCGTCTTCACCGGCTTCTTTGTTGGCGGGCTGTTCAAGGCGCTGGGCGACGGCCTGAAACTCTTCAAAACAGAAATCGAAACGACAATTTCCAAATTTAAAAACGCGCTCATCGGATTGGACGCCTATCCGGCCCTCCTCGGTGTGGGCTACATCATCGGTCCGCGCATCGCCGGGCAAATGCTGGCCGGCGGCCTCTTGGCCTGGCTCGTTTTCATCCCGATGATCAGCTTCTTCGGAGCCGATAACGCCCATCCCCTCTTCCCGGCGGAAGCCCCCGTCGGCAAATTGGATGCCTGGGGCGTGTGGGACGCCTACATCCGGTACATCGGTGCCGGGGCCGTGGCCACGGGCGGGCTGATCACCCTTATCAAAACCTTGCCCATGCTGTACCGCTCGCTCCGCGACACGCTGCGCGGCATCCGCAAAGTCGGCACCGGACGAACCGAGAGTGTGGCGCGGACCGACCGCGACATCCCCATGCCGTGGGTGCTGGCCGGCACGGCCATCATCATTGCCATCATCGCCTTCGCTCCCATCACCAATGTGGGGGTCATCGGCGCGCTGGCCATCGCCGTTTTCGGGTTCCTCTTTGTGGCTGTGGCCTCGCGTATCGTCGGGATTGTCGGGAGCTCGTCCTCGCCCGTTTCGGGGATGACCATCGCCACGCTCCTTATCGTCACCTTTGTCTTTAAGCTGGCCGGCATGCACGGTATGCATGGCATGGTGGCCGCACTGACGGTGGGTGCCATCGTCTGCACGGCGCTGGCGGTGGCCGGCGACATCTCCCAGGACCTGAAGACCGGATACCTGGTCGGCAGCACGCCGTGGAAGCAACAGCTGGCCATGATGATCGGCGTGTTGGCCTCCGGGCTGGTGATCGGCTTCGTGCTCGTCGTGCTCCACGCCACCTACGGGATGGGCTCCGAGGCCCTGCCGGCACCCAAAGCAGTGCTCATGAAGATGGTCATCGAAGGCATCCTGGCCGACAACCTGCCGTGGGACCTCATCTTCATGGGCGCGGCGTCGGCCGTCGTCATCGAATGCCTGGGCCTCAACTCGCTGGCTGTGGCTGTCGGCATCTACCTGCCGGTGCACGTCAGCACCCCGATCATGGTCGGCGGCTTGGTGCGGTGGGCTGTGGAGGCGCTGACGAAGGACGAGGCAACCAAAACGGCCCGCGTGGAAACGGGCACCCTCTTTGCCTCGGGTCTAATCGCCGGCGAGGCACTGGTCGGCGTGCTCATCGCCGTCCTGATCTGGCTCAACGTGAAACTGCCGGAAAACGTGCTCCTGCCGCAAAACAGCGTGACGCTCGTTCTCTTTGCCGCGCTCACCCTCCTGCTCGCATGGGTGGCCGTGCGGGCCAAAGGGAACACCGCTCGTCCGGCCGACGGCGACGCGGCAGCCGAAAGGTAGGGGAAGGCCATGGGGCTGAAATGGCGCGCGCTGTTCGAGCGCAAAGGGCGCGCGGCGCGCAAGAAGCAAAACCTGCTGTCCATGACACCGCGCCTGCGTGAAACGGTGCACCTGGAAGCGACCGACCACCCCGATACGCTAACCCTGGTTGTACCGCGGACCGGCTGGCTGGAGCGCCTGTCGGTGCGCTACCTGAACCAGCCGGCTGCCATCCGCGTGGCACTCGATCCCCTCGGCAGCTTTGTACTCGCACGCTGTGACGGACGCTACACGGTAGCCGAGATCGCCGCGGCGCTGCGCGAGCGCTTTGGCGACGAGGCCGAGCCGCTGCTGCCGCGCCTGGCCACATTCCTGGAGGTCGTTGAGGCCAACGGATGGCTGACGTGGGCCGAGCCGCAAGCAGATGCCACCTGAAACGCATATTCGAAGCATACAAACATCCCCTGTCCGAATCAGGACAGGGGATGTTTTTTGGGGTACGTTCCCGCTTCACCAAACTGCCGCCAGATGGCTTCACCGCGCCTCGCCCAAAAGCTGGCGCAGCGCCGAGGTGAAAAGCACCACGTTTTTCAGCTGGCAGCTATAGCCCATCAGACCCACGCGCCACACCTTGCCCTTCAACTCGCCCAGTCCGCCGCCGATCTCGATCCCGTACACCTCGAGGAGCTGCCGGCGGATCGCCGCCTCGTCGATCCCCTCAGGGACACGCACGGTGGTCAGCTGCGGCAGGCGATAGGCCTCCGCCACGTGCAGCGTCAGCCCCATGTCCTCAAGGGCCGCCTGCAGGCGACGGCCCAGCTCCAGATGGCGGCGGTAGACATTCTCCAGCCCCTCCTCGATGAGCACCTCAAGCCCCTCGCGCAGCGCGTAGATCATCGAGATGGGCGCCGTATGGTGGTAGAACCGCTCTTCACCCCAGTATTGCTGGATCATCGACAGGTCAAGATACCAGCTCTGGATCTTTGTCTTACGCGTACGGATCACCTCTTGCGCCCGCGGGCTGAAGGTGACCGGTGCCAGCCCCGGCGGCACGCTGAGGCATTTCTGCGTCCCACTGTAGCAGGCGTCAATGCCGTTTTTGTCCACCTCCACCGGCACCCCGCCGAGGGAGGTCACAGCGTCCACGATGAACAGCGCCCCGTGCTCATGGGCCAGCCGCCCGATGTCGGCCAACGGCTGCCACACGCCGGTGGACGTCTCGGCGTGCACCATGGCAACGGCCTTCACCGGCCCGTCGGCTTGCTTCAGCGCCTTTTCCACAGCCTCCGGCGGAATCGGCTCGCCCCACGGCGCGGTGACGGGAATCACCTCGGCTCCGCACCGCGACGCCACGTCCACCATGCGCTGGCCGAAGAGGCCGTTGACGCCGATCACCACCCGGTCGCCCGGCTCAATCAGGTTGACGAATACCGTCTCCATGCCCGCGCTACCGGTTCCGGACATGGCGAGGGTCAGCTCGTTTTTCGTGCCGAACACCTGGCGCAAGAGGTCGCGCACCTCGTTCATCAGCGCCAGAAAGGCCGGATCCAGGTGGCCCACCAGCGGCGTGGACAGGGCCTTTAGCACCCGCGGATGGACATCGCTCGGGCCCGGTCCCATGAGGATGCGCGTCGGTACCTGCCACATGTTGCCCGTCTCCCCCTTGTCCTCAGCAGTATGCTTCTCCATTGTACACCATCTGCCCCCCGGCTGCACGTCATTTGTCAGAAAAGCCGGTCGTTGGCTGACCGAATCGCCGGTTGAATGTCGCAGCAGACACGGACCAACCCCACCGGTACAATAGAGGTAGCGAAGGAAGCCGCTCGGAACCGCAGCGCCCGCTGCGACAACGCGGGACATTTCCTTTTACCCGACCGTCACGCCTTCACCCCGTTTGCTAAGGGTGCGGATGCGATGGACGTGCTGATTCTGGTCGGCGGACAGAGCCGCCGCATGGGACAATCCAAGCCGCTGCTGGCCTACCGCGGACGTCGACTCGTCGACTACCTGCTCGATGTGGTGCGCGCAGCCGGCGGCACGGCGCACTTGGTCGGCAAAGCCGACTCTCCGCTGGCCCGCGAATACGCAGAACGCTGGATCAGCGACGAGGTGGACGCCGGCCCCCTCGGCGGCCTGGCCGCAGGCCTCGCCCGCGTCGACGGCGACCGCGCCGTCGTGCTTGCCTGCGACCTGCCCCGCGTCACACCGGAAACGCTGACGTGGCTGTGGCGCCTCAGCGAAACCCATCCCTCCTATGACGCGTGGGTGAGCTGCGACGGCATGCGCGTGCATCCGCTCCTCGCCGTCTACCGCACGCGCGTCCTGCCGCGGGTGCGTGCGCAGCTGGCTACCGGCTCGTACGCCCTTTCCGGCCTCTTGAACCGCCTGGCGTGGTTCGCCGCCCCGCTGCCCGATCCGGCCTGGGCTGCCAACGCCAACACCCCCGAAGAATGGATGGCCCTCACCGGCGAGTGGCCTGCGCTGCACGGCGCGTCGCCCATTAGCACCGTTCCAGCACGCCTCGACGGTACTGCCGCGGCCGCGCCCTTGGTCTTCCAGCTCGTCGGTTTTGCCAAGCGGGGCAAGACGACGTGGGCCAAGGCCATCGTCGCCCACTTCGCTTCCCGCGGCTGGCGCGTGGGCAGCCTGAAGCACGACGGCGGCGGACACGGTCTGGCGTGGGAGGTGGACGGACGCGACAGCCGCGAGCACGCCCGCGCCGGCGCCGCCCGTGCCGTGGTCGTTTCCGGCGGGGAAAAGGGGATTTATGAGCGGCGGGACGCGCCGTGGGAACTGGACGAACTTCTCGCCGATTTTTCCGACTGCGACCTCATTGTCGTGGAGGGCTTCAAGAACGCCCCGTTCCCAAAGTGGGTGTTTGTGCGCGACCCGGAAGATTGGATCCTCGCCGAGCGCCTGACGGGCGTCGTCGGCGCGGTGGCGCACCCCCGTGCGCGCGTTGCCGCACCGCCCCAGGTACCATGGCCGGTTTGGGATATTGACCGACCCGATGATGCGCTCACCTGGCTGGAACACTGGTTGCGCCGGCATCGCCTCGCACCGCGCCGGTAACCGGAAAGGAGGGTTCACCCCATGCGCGTCACCGCTTGCCTGTTTGGCCCCCTGCGCCGCGCCGAAGGGACGGATACCTTAACCGTCGACCTGGCTCCGGACAGCCGCGTGCTCGACCTTATGCTTACCCTGATCACCACCCGTCCGGCGCTGCGCGACCTGCTCCCACGATGCACCTTCGCCCGCAACGGCGACTACCTCCTCCTCGACGCATACCTAGCCGAGGGCGACACGCTCCTCATCCTGCCTCCGCCTGACGCGCCGCTGGGCGCCGGCGATCCCGATGCCCTCGTCTCGCCGTGCGGCCGCTTTCTCCTGACCCACCGGCCCATCGACGCTGCCGCCGTGACGGCCAAGGCGTCCCACCCCAACGCCGGCGCCGTCCTCACCTTCACCGGTACCGTGCGCGAATGGACGCGCGGACGTCGGACCGTGGCCCTTACCTACACCGCGTACGAACCGATGGCCCTGCGCACCATGGCCCAAATCGGCGACGAGGTGGCCGCACGCTGGCCCGAAACGCGCCTGGCCATTGCCCACCGGCTGGGCACGCTGGCCGTCGGCGAGGTGAGCATCGTCATCGCCGTCGGCGCCCCTCACCGCGCCCAGGCATATGAGGCCAGCCGTTACACCATTGAACGCTTTAAGCAGATCGTTCCCATCTGGAAGAAGGAGATCGGCGAAGACGGAACGGCGTGGGTCGGCCATCAGGGCGACAACTGGGACCCGCTGAAGCCGCTGGAACCGGCGCCGGAGCCGGCGGCGTCACCCGTTCCGGAAGCGGCATGCTGCCGGGAAAGCGAAACAAAAGCGGCCCGCGGCGGGCTGGGAAATCCTTGAGCCCGCGCGGACCGCAGCACGCCCGCCGCAAAAGGGGGTCGCCCCCCGCGCGGCGGGTTTTTCGTTATCCCGCACACGAGCCGCCCATCTCGGGCGCCTCGGCTTCATCCAGTTCGGCCAGGCGCATTTCGCGGTACTGGACATCCTTCTGCGCGAAAAACAGCTCCGCCTTCTCCACGATGGCCACCGTGTTGTACATGGGAATCTGCGCGTGGGGCTCATACTTGCCCCGCGGGAACAGCACGTTCCCCTCCGGCCAGTGCACGGCCAGATTGCCGCGCTGGATCGGCGCGTAACGCGCCCGTCCATGAAACAGGCCGTGGCGGTTGTAGACAACGATGGCGTCGCCGTCGGCGATGCCCAGCGCCTTGGCATCCTCCGCATGGATCAGCACGTCATCACGCTCGGCACCGGTCAGCGGGTCCACCTCGCTGAACACCATGGAGTTGAACTGCTTGCCGCGCCGCGTGGTGACGAAGAAGGTTCCCTCTCCCTTGCGGAACTGCGGCAGCTCCACGGGAACGAGGTTGGCCCGCCCGTCCTCCGTCGGACAGACGCCGCCCTCGCACAACCACATCCCGCCCCACTGGAACACGTCGCCGGCCTTCTTCAGGTGCTGGATGCCGTCGTAGTTCGGGTTGGCCTTGGCGATCTCCTCGCGGATGGCCTGGGCATCGCGGAAGCGGATGAGGTGGGCCTGCTCGGGCTTGACGCGCGCAGCCAGGTCGATGTAGATCTGCCACTCGGCCCGCGCCTCGGGAATGCGCGGCCCGGGAATTTCCGGGGAAAAGTAGACCATCCGCTCCGTCGACGTCGA
>PKQU01000250.1 GCA_017577925.1 Bacillota bacterium | reverse complement strand
ACGCTGTTGGCCGGGTACAGGCTTTGGTCGGGGTAGGTCTGCCCGGCCAGGTTGGCGTCGGCGGCCACCTGCCAGCCGCTGACGTAGATGGCCTTCAGGCCCGCTTTCACCATTTGCACGGCCTGGTTACCCGTCACGGCGCCGAGGGCTTTCACGTGGTGCTCGGTGTTCAGGAGGTGCCACAGCCGCTCAGCCCCCAGGCGGGCCAGGGTGTACTCGATCTTCACCGAACCGCGCAGGCGCAGCACGTCCTCTGCCGTGTAGGGGCGTTCAATGCCTTTCCAGCGCGGATCCTTCTCCCAGCTTTCCCGCAGCTGTTTCGCTTCTTCTTGACGCGTCATTAGGGATCTCTCCTCTCCTGAATTTTCTGTGTTGAAGGTATGAAAATCCCTTGAGGGATTTGCCGTGTGCGAGCGAGCCGCGTTCGGTTACCGGTTTCGGTTCAGTCCAACAGGTCGTACCCGGGCAGGGTGAGGAACTCGGCGAACTCGTCGTTCGTGACGAGGTCGGCCAGCAGCTTCGCCGCTTCCTGATAGCGGCCTTGGGCAAAGAAGTCGGCACCCACCCGGTCGCGAATCTTGGCCATCTCCTCGTGCAGGAGGGTTTCGAACAGCTCAACGGTGACCTTGCGCCCGTCGTCGAGCACGCCCTTGGGATGGCGGATCCACTGCCAGATCTGGGCGCGGGAAATTTCCGCCGTGGCGGCGTCTTCCATCAGGTTGTTGATCGCCGCCGCGCCGACGCCGCGTAACCACGAGGCGATGTACTGGATGCCCACGCTGATGTTTTCGCGCAGGCCGCCTTCGGTGATCGGCCCCTCGGGGATGCGCAGGAGGTCGCCGGCGGTGATGGAGAGGTCCTCCCGCTTGCGGTGGATTTGGTTGGGGCCGGGCATCTCCGCGTCGAAGACCTCCATGGCCACGGGCACCAGCCCCGGATGGGCCACCCAGGTGCCGTCGTGGCCGTCGCGGGCTTCGCGCAGCTTGTCTTCGCGCACCTTCTCGAAGGCGCGGGCGTTGGCTTCGGGGTCGTTCTTGACGGGGATGAAGGCGGCCATCCCGCCGATGGCGTGGGCCCCGCGCCGGTGGCAGGTTTTGACGCACAGCTGGGAGTAGGCGCGCATAAACGGCACGGTCATCGTGACCAGGGAGCGGTCCGGGAAGAGAACCTCCGGCTTGTTGCGGAATCTTTTGATGAAACTGAAGATATAATCCCAGCGGCCGCAGTTGAGACCGGCGGCGTGGTCGCGCAGCTCGTAGAGGATTTCGTCCATCTCGAAAGCTGCTGTCACCGTTTCAATGAGCACGGTGGCCTTGATCGTGCCGCGGGGGATGCCCAGCTCGTCTTGGGCAAAATTGAACACGTCGTTCCACAGCCGCGCTTCGAGATGGCTCTCCAGCTTGGGTAGGTAGAAGTACGGCCCGGTGCCGCGTTCCAACAGCTCGCGGGCGTTGTGGAAGAAGTACAGCCCAAAGTCGAACAGGCTGCCCGAAACGGGCCGGCCGTCGACGCGGACGTGCTTTTCCGGCAGGTGCCAGCCGCGGGGACGAACGATGAGGGTGGCCACCTGCTCGTTCAGCGTGTACACCCTGCCGTCGGGGCTTTCGTAGCGGATTGTGCGGCGAACGGCGTCACGCAGGTTGATCTGTCCCTGGATGATGTTTGTCCACGTGGGGGAAGTGGCGTCCTCGAAATCGGCCATGAAGACCTTGGCCCCGGAGTTGAGGGCGTTGATGATCATCTTGCGGTCGACGGGACCGGTGATCTCCACGCGGCGGTCCTGCAGGTCGTGGGGGATCGGAGCCACGGTCCAGTCGCTTTCCCGGATGTGTTTCGTTTCGGGAAGGAAATCGGGCCACGCCCCGGCATCAAAGGCCTTCTGACGCTCGGCGCGCCGGGCGAGGAGCTGGCGGCGCCGTTCGTCGAACTCGCGGTGCAGCTTGGCCACGAAGGCGAGGGCCTCCGGCGTGAGGATTTCGGCGAATTCGGGCGGAACGGGCGCCGTGATCTCGATGCCGTCCAGCGAGGGAGCCGCTTTGGG
>PKQU01000249.1 GCA_017577925.1 Bacillota bacterium | reverse complement strand
CCGCAACCGATTGCCGAAGGGGAGACGGTGCACGCGTGGGTGGATCGGGCGTTTCGCCCCGTCAACCTCAAGAAGCACAGCCCCGATCTCTACCGGCTTCTGTCGGCGGCGGTTTCGGACGGGCCGGAATCGGCATGACCGGGACGAGCGCAGCCGCTCCGAGGGCTGCAGGCAGTGCGCGCAAGGGAGGCGATGGTGCTGGTTCGGCTCTTGCTGTTCTTGGTGTTCCTGGTTGTTCCGCTCCTCGAGCTGTGGGGCCTGATTCGCGTGGGCCAGTGGATCGGTGCGTGGCCGACGGTGGCTCTCGTGCTGGCCACCGGCCTGGTTGGCGTCTCCCTGGCCCGTGCGCAGGGGTGGCGCATTTGGCGAAGGGCGCAGGAGAAACTCGCGTACGGCGAGCTTCCCGGGGACGAGCTCCTCGACGGTTTGGCCGTATTTGTCGGCGGCGTGCTGCTCTTGATGCCGGGATTTTTCACCGATGTGCTTGGGCTCGTCTTCCTGCTGCCCCTGAGCCGGGCGCTCATCAAGCGCAGGGTCAAGCGGCGGCTGTGGCACCAGCTGGCGCGCGGGACGCACGTGGTGTGGTGGAGGCGCCAATGGTGGTAGGTGCGCGGGATACGGAGCGGACAGCACATGCGCATCGACGGTCGGCGCCCGAAGGACAGGGTGGAACCCAAGCAAAAACGCGGGAGGACGCGCATCGTCCTCCCGCGTTTTTCTCATACCCGCGTGATGTAGGTCCACAGGTCGCGGAACACGCCCGCCCGCTTGAGGGCACCCAGGATGACAACGAAGGCAGGTCCCGCGATGAGGCCGACAAATCCCCATAGCTTCAGCCCCACAAACAGGGCGATGAGTGTCACCAGGGGATCCAGCCCGACGTTGGTGGCCAGCACCTTGGGTTCGAGAATCTGGCGGACAATAATGATGATCACGTACAGTGCCGACAGGCCGATGGCCAGCGCAATCTGCCCGGTAATGAACAGGTAGGCGATCCACGGAACGAAGACCGCCCCGGTGCCGAGATAGGGGAGCAGGTCAACCAGGCCGGTGAGCAGGGCAATCGTGACCGCGTAGGGCACGCGGAGGAGAAGCAGCCCGACCAGGACGAGCAGGGCGGTCACCGAGGTCAGCGTAAGCTGGGCTTTCACGAAGCCAACAAGCGCCCGCCGCAGGTCGACCATCACCGCCCGCGTGCTGTCGTGCAAGGGAACGGGGATCCACTCCACGAGGGTGCGCCGGATGCGCCGGAAGTCTTTGCTGATGAAAAAGGTGGCCAGCAGCACGATGACCATGACCGTCGCCGCGTTGGGGAGCGACAACAACAGATTTTGCAAGGCTTGCAGGAAACCAACGGCCAGTTTGCCCCCGCTATCGGCCAAGCGCTCCACGACATCCTGCACATGCTGGTGGATGCGCGCCTGGCTTTCTGGATCAAGGGCCTCGTAGAAGTGGTTGAACCGCTCGTACAGCGACTGGGTCAGCTCGACCGTGAGCAGCTGGGTGAGCCGGTAGCGGAATTCGGCGATATACCGCGGAATTTGGTTGGCCAGCGTGCCGATTTCGCCGATGATCTCCGAGATCACGATGCCGAGGATCGAGAGCATCAGGGAAAGCAGCAGGGCCATGGTCAGGATGACGGCTAGCCAGCGCGGCAGCCGGGCCTGTTTTTCCAACCGGTTGACGAGCGGATTGAAGGCGATGGCCAGCAAGAACGCGATGAGAAACGGGTAGATCAAGGGCAGAACGGTGTACACGCCCCACGCGAGGAGGCCGACGATTACCGCCACCTTGAACAGTCGATACAGACGAACCGCATCGCGGATCCATTCCGGAGACACCGCGTTCGCTCCTTTCCCTCGCGTTGGACCAAATTCTCTTTTCATTGCCATTGTACGGGTATTGCGGACGTGTACGCAATGTGCCGGGCTTGCGGATTTGCCGTTTGGAATCTGGTTTCACCTTGTGCTACAATGAAAAACGTGGTGAAACACGGAGGTTGGCGCGGAGCGACGGAAGCGTGTCGTCTCTTGCCGTTTAGCTTTTTCGTGTCAGG
>PKQU01000066.1 GCA_017577925.1 Bacillota bacterium | reverse complement strand
CTTGCGGATTTGCCGTTTGGAATCTGGTTTCACCTTGTGCTACAATGAAAAACGTGGTGAAACACGGAGGTTGGCGCGGAGCGACGGAAGCGTGTCGTCTCTTGCCGTTTAGCTTTTTCGTGTCAGGAGACGCAGTTTTTCGAAAATACGCGCGGAAGGAGAGATCTGCATGACGGCGAACACGGGGCTTGAAGGCGTGGTTGCCTGTTCTTCGGCGATCAGCTCCATCATCGACGGTGTGCTGACGTACCGCGGCATCAACATCGACGAGCTGGCGGAGCGGGCCACCTTTGAAGAAGTGGTCTTCCTGCTGTGGAACGGGCGGCTCCCGAAACGGGACGAGCTGGAGACGCTCAAGCGGGAGCTCGTAGAAAATGGCTCCATTCCGGACGAAATCGTGACGCTGCTCAAATCCCTTCCGATCCGCACCACCCATCCAATGGCCACCCTGCGCACGACGGTGTCGGCGCTAGCGGCATTTGATCCGGAAGCCGAAGACAACAGCGAAGCGGCCAACCGTCGCAAAGCGCTGCGCCTCCTGGCCAAGGTCGGCACCCTTGTGGCGGCCATCTCGCGCGTGCGGGAGGGTAAGGAACCCCTCATGCCGCAGCCGGGACTGTCGTTCGCCGAGAACTTCCTCTACATGCTGAAAGGCCAGAAGCCGGAACCCGTGGCGGCCGAGGCCTTTGACAAGGCACTCATCCTCCATGCCGACCACGAACTGAACGCCTCCACCTTCGCCGCGCGGGTCACCGTGGCCACCCTCGCCGACATATATGCCGGGGTGACGGCGGCCATCGCCACCCTCAAGGGACCGCTGCATGGCGGGGCCAACGAGCGCGTCATGGCCATGCTCGAGGAAATCGGCGATGTGGACCGCGTGGAGTCCTACTTGGACGACAAACTGGCCAAGAAGGAAAAGATCATGGGCTTTGGCCACCGCGTGTACAAGAACGGCGACCCGCGGGCCAAGCATCTGCAGAAGATGGCCGAGAAGCTCTCTGCCCTTACCGGAAACGAGCGCTACTACCAGATGTCGGTGAAGCTGGAACGCTTGATGCTCGAGAAAAAGGGCCTGAAACCCAACGTGGACTTCTACTCGGCCACGGTCTATCATTGCCTGGGCATTCCCCGCGACCTGTTTACGCCCATCTTCGCCGTCAGCCGCACGTCGGGGTGGACGGCGCACATCCTCGAGCAGTATGCCAACAACCGCCTGATCCGTCCGCGGGCGGAATACGTCGGGCCGCAAAACGTCCGCTACGTGCCCATCGACCAGCGGTGAGGGGCGGTCGACCGCCTCTCCCGCCGGGTTTGGTAGGTTAGAAACGTGGGAGGGATTGCCTTGGCCTTGTTCCAGTTATACGAGGAGCCGAAAACCGGGGAGAAGATCACTATTGAAGGCGGAAAGCTCCGCGTTCCGGATCACCCCATCATCCCCTTCATCGAGGGGGACGGCACCGGTCCGGACATCTGGGCGGCGGCAAAGCGCGTCCTCGATGCAGCCGTGGAGAAAGCCTACGGCGGGAAGCGCAAAATCGCGTGGTTTGAGGTGTATGCCGGCGAAAAGGCATACAAGACCTTTGGCACGTGGCTGCCCGAGGACACGCTGACAGCGATTCGGGAATACCTGGTGGCGATCAAAGGGCCCCTCACCACGCCGGTTGGCGGCGGGATTCGCTCCCTCAACGTCGCCCTGCGCCAGGAGCTCGACCTGTACGCCTGCGTGCGCCCGGTGCGGTGGTTCCCTGGGGTCCCCTCTCCGGTGAAGCATCCTGAACTGGTCGACATGGTCATCTTCCGCGAGAACTCCGAGGACATCTACGCCGGGATCGAATGGCCCGCGGGGAGTGAAGAGGTCCGGAAGGTGATCGCCTTCCTGCAGAACGAGATGGGCGTCAAGAAGATTCGCTTCCCCGAGACGTCGGGCATCGGTATCAAACCGGTGTCGAAGGAGGGTACGCAGCGCCTGGTCCGCGCGGCCATCGAGTACGCCCTCCAGCACGGCCGCAAGAGTGTGACGCTCGTCCACAAGGGCAACATCATGAAGTTTACCGAAGGGGCCTTCAAGAACTGGGGCTACGAGGTGGCCGAACAGGAGTTTGGCGACAAGGTCTTCACGTGGGCGCAATACGACCGCATTAAGGCCGAACACGGCGTTGAGGCGGCCGACAAGGCCCAGAAGGAGGCGGAAGCGGCCGGGAAGATCATCGTCAAGGATGTCATCGCTGACGCCTTCCTGCAGCAGATTCTCCTACGCCCGGCGGAGTACGACGTGATCGCCACCCTCAACCTGAACGGCGACTACATCTCCGACGCGCTGGCGGCGCAGGTGGGCGGCATCGGCATTGCGCCGGGGGCGAACATCAACTACGTGACCGGGCATGCCGTGTTCGAGGCCACGCACGGCACGGCGCCGAAGTATGCCGGATTGGACAAGGTCAACCCGTCATCGGTCATCCTTTCCGGGGAAATGATGCTGCGGTACCTCGGCTGGACCGAGGCGGCCGACCTGATCATCAAGGCGATGGAACGGACCATTGCCAACAAGACGGTCACCTACGATTTTGCCCGCCTGATGGACGGGGCCAAAGAAGTGAAGTGTTCCGAGTTTGGCTCGCTGCTCATCGAGAACATGGGATGAGGGGGAACAACCATGGCATTTCGACGGCACAAAATCGCGGTGATCGGCGCCGGCTTCACCGGCGCGACGACGGCCTTGATGCTGGCGCAGAAAGAGCTGGGCGATGTCGTGCTGGTGGACATTCCGCAGCTCGAGAACCCGACGAAGGGCAAGGCCCTCGACATGTACGAGGCGACACCGGTGCTGGGCGTTGACAGCCGCATTGTGGGCACGGCGGACTATGCCGACATCCAGGGGTCCGACCTCGTCATCATCACCGCCGGCGTGGCCCGCAAACCCGGCATGAGCCGCGACGACCTCGTGCACACCAACGCCAAGATCATGAAAGCGGTGGCCGAGCAGGTGAAGGAACACGCGCCGAATGCGACGGTGATCGTGCTCACCAACCCGGTCGACGCGATGACCTATGTCGTGTACAAAACGACCGGTTTCCCGAAAAACCGCGTCATCGGGCAGTCGGGCGTGCTCGACACGGCCCGCTTCCGCGCCTTCCTGGCCGAAGCGCTGGGCGTCTCTGTGGAGGACGTGACGGGCTTCGTCCTCGGCGGCCACGGTGACGACATGGTACCGCTCGTCCGCTATTCCTACGCCGGGGGTATCCCGATCGAGAAGCTCCTACCCAAGGAGACCATCGACGCCATCGTCGAGCGCACCCGCTACGGCGGCGGCGAGATCGTGAAACTCCTCGGCACGGGCAGTGCTTACTACGCGCCGGCGGCAGCCCTCGTGGAGATGGCCGAGGCCATCCTCAAGGACAAGAAGCGCATCCTGCCGGCCATCGCCTACCTGGAGGGCGAATACGGCTACCGCGACATGTACCTCGGCGTGCCGACAATTCTTGGCGGAAACGGGCTGGAGAAGGTGATCGAGCTCGACCTGACGCCGGAAGAGAAGGCGGCCCTCGACAAGTCCGCCCAGTCGGTGCGCAACGTGATGGCGCTGCTTGATGTGTGAAAGGAGCGAAGAGGAAACGGGGCCGGGCATTCGGCCCCGTTTCCGGTTTTTTGGGGCCGTTTTTGACCGGGGAGGAATGCGGAAGGCTGGTGTGTCCCTCGCCTTGGTTGTGAGCGTTTACGGAAGAAGCCGTTTGTGGGCTTGGGAAACGCTCTTGCACCAAACGAGGGAGAAAAATGACGCGAATTTGTAAGAAATCGGTCTTGTATGACGGTGGCCAAACCGGTAGAGTAGAAAGTAGTGCATTTTCAACTCGTGGGGGATTCAGACACTTGAATCGATTCTTTCGGATCCTTCGTTTTTCGGAATTGAGAAAACCGGTAGGGGTCTTCGGCTGCCCGCGGTGCAGCCCTGACCATAGAACACCAAGGACAAAGGGGGTTTGCTTCACATGGGCAAGCGCAAATGGCTTGCATCGCTTCTGTCTCTTTTCCTCGTGACCAGCTTGGCCCTTGCCGGGTGCGGTTCCACGGAGACCGCACAGCAGGGCGGGCAGTCCAGCGGTGGCGACGCGAAATCGTCGGAGCCGCAGGTGCTCAACCTAAACATTCATACGGAGCCGCCGTCGCTGCTTCCGACCAAAGCGACGGACTCTACGTCGGGCCAAGTGCTCATCCACGTCATGGAAGGCTTGACACGCCTCGGAGAAAACGGCGAAGTGAAGCCGGGGATCGCCGAGAAATGGGAGGTTTCGGACGATGGCCTCACGTACACGTTCCACCTGCGCAAAGACGCAAAGTGGAGCGACGGGCAGCCGGTGACGGCCCACGATTTTGAATATGCGTGGAAGAAGCTTCTCGACCCGAATTCCGCTGCGGACTACGCGTATCAGCTGTACTACCTGAAGAACGGCCAGGAGTATAACGAGGGCAAAGCGAAAGCCGATGACGTCGGCGTGAAGGCGTTCGACGATCACACGCTGCAGGTGACGCTGGAAAAGCCGACGCCGTACTTCCTCAGCTTGACGGCGTTCTACGCGTTGTTCCCGATTCCGAAGCACGTGGACGAAAAGAACCCCAACTGGCATAAAGAAGCGTCTACCTACGTGAGCAACGGACCGTTCGTGCTCGCCGAGTGGGTGCACGACTCCAAGATTGTCCTGAAGAAGAACCCGAATTACTGGGCCGCCAACGAAGTGAAATTGGAACAGATCAATATGGCCATGGTCAACGACGAGAACACGGAATACCAGATGTTTGAAACCGGTCAGCTCGACGTGGCGGCTCCGCCGACCGATTTGACGAAACAGCTGATCGATGAAGGCAAGGCGAAGGTGTCGCCCTACTTTGGGACCTACTACCTCGTGTTCAACACGAAGGATAAAATCCTGAGCAACGCGAAGATCCGCAAGGCCCTCGCGTTGGCCATCGACCGCAAGCTGCTTGTGGAAAACGTGCTGCAAGGGGGTCAGGTTCCGGCGCTCGGCTTTGTTCCGCCGGGGGCGCCGGGTGTCCAGGACGACTTTCGCAAAGAGCAAGGTGATCTCTTCAAGGACAACGACGTCGAAACGGCGAAGAAACTGCTGCAGGAAGGGCTGCAGGAGCTTGGCCTGAAAAAACTGCCGCCGATCGAGTACAAGTTCAACACGAACCAAGGCCATCAGAAGATCGCCGAAGCCATCCAGCAGATGTGGAAGCAGAACCTGGGGATCGAGGTGAAACTCTCGAACGAAGAATGGCAAGTTTTCCTCGATTCCATCGACCAAGGCAAGTTCCAGGTTGGCCGCATGGGCTGGATCGGCGACTACATCGACGCGATGACCTTCATGGACCTGTTCGTGACGGGCAGCGGCAACAACTATCCGAAGTGGTCGAACAAGACGTACGACGAGCTGATCGAGAAGGCGAAGTCGTCGAACGACCAGGCCGAGCGGACCAAGGCGATGCAAGAGGCCGAAAAGATCCTGATCGACGAAATGCCGATCGCGCCGATCTACTTCTATACGCGTGTATACATGGAGAAGCCGTACGTGAAGGGCGCCGTACGCAACGTGATCATGGAAACGGACTTCAGCCGTGCCTGGATCGAAGGCAAGCAGTAAGCGAGTCGGCATCTAACCTGTGTACGAATACCGGTGGACGAATTTGAGGTATACCTCTCCTTCGGGGTATACCTCTTGTTCCGATTGCGGGTGTTCTGAAGAATATACCGGTTGAAACGGAGTGTTGCCCATGTTGCGCTACCTTCTAAAACGGCTGGGCTGGATGCTCCTGACACTGTGGCTCATCGTCACGTTGACGTTTATTCTCATGCACAGCATTCCCGGCGATCCCTTCAGTCAAGACGGAAAGAAGTATCCTGAACCGATTCTGAAAAACCTGCGGGCCAAGTACCATTTGGACGAACCCTTGCCGGTGCAGTACGTGCTGTACCTGAAAAATCTCCTGATGCTCGATATGGGCCCGTCCATCAAGTCGGATACGCGAACGGTAAACGACGTCATCGCCGACGGCTTCCCGGTTTCATTCCAGTTGGGGTTGGCGGCTGTGGTGCTTGCGCTTGTCGTCGGGATTTTGCTCGGCGTTCTGGCTGCGCTGCGTCATGGTTCATGGCTGGACAATGCGGCCACCGCCGTCGCCGTTTTGGGGATTTCCGTTCCCAGCTTTGTCATGGCCCCGCTGTTGCAAAAATACTTCGGTTTGAAATGGAAATTTCTACCTGTTGCGCAGTGGGGCACGTTTGAGCACATGATCCTGCCGGCGGTTGCGCTTTCCCTCGGGCCCCTCGCCGTGATTGCCCGCTTCACCCGCTCGAGCATGCTGGACGTGTTGGGGCAGGATTACATTCGTACGGCCAAAGCAAAGGGACTTTCCCAGCCGGCAACCGTCTTCCGACATGCCTTGCGCAACGCGCTGATGCCCGTGATCACCTATTTGGGGCCTCTGTTGGCCGCCATTCTCACGGGAACCTTTGTTATCGAAAAGATCTTCGCGATACCGGGATTGGGCAAGTACTTCGTGGAAAGCATCGTCAACCGCGATTACCCCATGATCATGGGTACGACCATCTTTTACAGCGCCATTCTGGTCGTGATGATGCTGCTGGTCGACCTCGCCTACACCCTGGTCGATCCGCGCATCAAGCTGGCGAGCGAGGAGGATTGACGATGGCCGTAACGGTTCCGAACGAATTGTTTCGCCCGTTGGACCGGCGAGAGCTCAACGCCGAACAGATCAGCCGCCCCACGGTCACCTACTGGAGGGACGCGTGGCGCCGCCTCAAGCAAAACAAGCTGGCCATGGCGGGACTCGTGTTGATTTTGCTGCTTGTGGTGATGGCCATCGTCGGCCCTTACCTGAGCCCGTACAGCTACGAGCACCAGGACCTGTTGCGAAAAAACCTTCCCCCGTCGGGTGAACACTGGTTTGGCACCGACGACCTAGGTCGCGACGTCTTTACCCGCACGTGGTACGGCGCGCGGATCTCCCTCACGGTGGGCATTGTGGCCGCCTTACTCGACCTCATCATTGGCGTGATCTATGGCGGCATTGCCGGATTTATGGCCGGGCGGGGCAAGCGCGGCGAGCGCATCGACAACATCATGATGCGCATTGTCGACATCCTGTACGGCATCCCGTACCTGCTCGTGGTGATTTTGCTCCTTGTGATCATGGAGCCGGGGATTGTTCCCATCATCGTGGCGCTGGCGGCGACCGGCTGGGTCGGCATGGCCCGCATGGTGCGCGGCCAGATCTTGCAGGTGAAACAGCAGGAGTTTGTGCTGGCGGCACAGACGTTGGGCGCCGACATGGCACGTCTTTTGCGAAAGCATCTGATTCCCAACGTGATGGGCGTGATCATCGTTCAGCTCACCTTTACCATTCCCCAGGCCATTTTCGCCGAGTCGTTTTTGAGCTTTCTGGGCCTCGGCGTGCAGGCCCCGATGGCCAGCTGGGGAACAATGGCCAGCGACGCGCTCGGGGTGGTTTTCAGCGGCCACTGGTGGCGCCTGTTCTTCCCGGCCTTCTTCATCTCACTAACCATGTTCGCCTTCAACGTGTTCGGCGACGGGTTGCGCGATGCGCTCGATCCGCGGCTGCGGAAGTGAGGAGGGAGAGGAAATGCGCGAAAAACTGCTGGAAGTGCGCAACTTGGCCGTTTCCTTCAAGACGTACGGCGGTGAAGTGCAGGCCGTGCGCGGCGTCAGCTTTCATGTGTACAAGGGGGAGACGGTGGCCATCGTCGGCGAGTCGGGCTGCGGCAAGAGTGTCACGTCGCAGACCATCATACGCCTGACACCCGGCATCGTAAAAAGCGGAGAGATCCTCTTTGAAGGGCGTGATCTCCTGAAGCTGACGGAAAAAGAGATGCAGCGGGTACGCGGCAAAGAGATCGGGATGATCTTTCAGGATCCGATGACCTCCCTCAACCCGACGATGACCATCGGGCGGCAGATCGCCGAAGGCCTGATGAAACACCAGGGGCTGAGCAAGAAGGACGCCCTTGACCGCGCGGTAGAGATGCTGCGCCTTGTCGGGATTCCGCAGCCGGAGTCGCGCATCAAGCAGTATCCGCACCAGTTCAGCGGCGGGATGCGCCAGCGGGTGATGATCGCCATTGCCCTGGCCTGCAACCCGAAGCTGCTTATTGCCGACGAGCCGACGACGGCCCTTGACGTGACGATCCAGGCGCAGATTATCGACCTCATGAAGGAGTTGCAGCGGAAGACGGGGACCTCGATCATCCTGATCACGCACGACCTCGGCGTGGTGGCCGACATCGCCGACCGCGTGATCGTCATGTACGCCGGCAAGGTGGTGGAAGAGGGCACCGTCGACGAGATCTTCTACAACCCGCAGCATCCCTACACCTGGGGGCTGTTGCGGTCGGTGCCGCGCCTCGACGCCGATCGTTCGCAAGAGTTGGCGCCCATCCCCGGAACGCCGCCGGATCTCTTCGCCCCGCCGAAGGGATGCTCCTTTTGCGCGCGCTGTGACTATGCGATGGAAGTGTGCCGTGACCACATGCCCGAAGAGACGGCCGTCTCGGCGACGCACCGCGTCTCGTGCTGGTTGCAGGACCCGCGTGCGCCGAAGGTTGAGCGGCCGCTTGTGGCGGAAGGGGTGAACGCATGATGCAGACGCTCACGCAGTCGAAGGTGGCGCAAGCGCCGCAACAAGACATCATTCTCGAGGTGCGCAACCTGAAAAAGTACTTCCGTGTCGGCCGCACCGGCGTGCTCAAGGCCGTCGACAACGTCAGCTTTTTCATCCGCCGCGGCGAGACGCTGGGGTTGGTCGGCGAGTCGGGGTGCGGGAAGTCGACGACCGGCCGGACGATCATCCGCCTGTACGACGCCACGGACGGCGAGGTGTTGTTCAAGGGGAAGAACGTCCACAAGCTGAAGGGGGCCGAGCTGAAGCGCTTCCGCCGCGAGATGCAGATGATTTTCCAGGACCCCTATGCGTCGCTCAATCCGCGCATGACCGTGGCCGACATCATTGCCGAGGGGCTGGACATCCACGGCCTGGCCTCGGGTAAGGAGCGGATGGAGCGTGTGTACGAGCTTCTGGAGACGGTCGGCTTGAACAAGGAACATGCCAGCCGCTTCCCCCACGAGTTTTCCGGCGGCCAGCGCCAGCGCATCGGCATCGCCCGCGCCCTTGCCGTGGAACCCGACTTCATCATCGCCGACGAGCCAATTTCGGCCCTCGACGTCTCCATTCAGGCCCAGGTGGTCAACCTGATGAAACGCCTGCAGCGGGAGAAGGGGCTCACCTACCTCTTCATCGCCCACGACCTGTCGATGGTCAAATACATCAGCGATCGCGTGGGCGTAATGTATCTGGGCACACTCGTCGAGCTGACGGAAAGCGAGCGGCTGTACGAGAACCCGCTGCATCCGTATACCGAAGCGCTGTTGTCGGCCATCCCCATCCCCGATCCGCGCGTCGAGCGCACGCGGGAGCGCATCATCCTCCAGGGGGATGTACCTAGCCCGATCAACCCGCCGAGCGGCTGCCGGTTCCGCACGCGCTGCCCCAAGGCCAAGCCGGTCTGCGCCGAGATGGAGCCGGTGTGGAAAGAGGTGGAACCCGGGCACTGGGTGGCTTGCCACCTGTACGCGTAGGCGCAGAGAGCATGAAAAAGCCGTGGGTCGTGCAACCCACGGCTTTTTCGTCGCATCATCAGGTTTGCTCGAAGAAATAGAGCAGGCCCAGCGAGAGGCCGAGGAAATAGACCGCCATCAAAAACGGCACCAAAAGCAGGCGCGCGCGGCGTTGGGCGCGCCGCACCTCTTGCGGGGCGCTTCGGGCGGGAGAGGGGGCGAGTTCCGAACCGTGCGAAGGG
>PKQU01000065.1 GCA_017577925.1 Bacillota bacterium | reverse complement strand
AGCCTGATGGTGCAGCCGACGCACAAGCGGGTCAAAGACCTGCGCAACCCGGTGGCCCGCGAGGAGCTGTTGAAGCAGCGGCTGACCTACCTGCGTCGCGTCCTCGAGGTGAACGAGGGGAACGATTCGTTTCTCTTCCGTCAAGAGGTGAAAAACCTCGTCAATGACATCGGCCTCGAGAATGTTCGCCTGGCCGTGCGGGACATGGAGGCGCTTCAGACCACCTTGCGCATTGCGTAAAGGGCGGATTTCGCGGTGGGGGAACGATGCATGAAACAGATGCTTTTGTGGCTGCTGCTGGTCGTCATCGGTTTTCTTTCCCTGTTCATCGGCGTACAAGAGGTTTCTCCCCTCGATCTTTTTTCGCTTCAGGAGGACAAGGCGAAGCTTCTGTTGTTGAGCCGCATTCCGCGTGTCCTAAGCATCGTGCTGGCGGGAGCCAGCTTGAGCATTGCCGGCTTGATTATGCAACAGATCGCACGGAACAAATTCGCTTCGCCGACCACTGCGGGAACGGAAGATGCCGCCCGTTTGGGCATTTTGGTAGCCATCCTGCTTTTTCCGCAGGCGAGCACGATGCAGAAAATGTTGATGGCCTTTGGCTTCGCGCTGGCCGGTACCTATGGGTTTATGACTATTTTGAATCGCGTGAAATACAAGGACGCCGTCTTTGTTCCGCTTGTTGGGCTCATGTTCGGCAATCTGATCGGCGCGTTTACCACATTTCTTGCGTATAAATATGACCTCATTCAAAATATTTCCGCGTGGTTACAGGGAAATTTCTCCCTGATTATGAAGGGAAGGTATGAGCTGTTGTACCTCAGCGTTCCCCTGGTCATCGTCGCGTATCTCTATGCCCAACGTTTTACCCTTGCGGGGATGGGTGAAACGTTTGCCGTAAGTCTCGGACTGAAATACAAACATGTGGTGAACATGGGATTGGTCATTGTTTCCCTTCTTTCTTCCATCGTGATTCTAACCGTAGGGAAAATTCCCTTTCTCAGCCTTATTATACCAAATTTTGTGACGCTGCTGCGCGGGGACAACCTGCGCAAAAACCTCCCGCTTACCGCTTGGCTGGGAGCGATGTTCGTGCTGGTGTGCGACATTTTCGGGCGCTTGGTCATTTATCCCTATGAAATTCCCATCGGGTTGACCGTGGGCGTAATCGGATCGGGAATTTTTCTGTATCTGTTGGTGAGGGGCCCGAAGGCATATGAAACCTAAGTCGAAACTTGTTCTCTTGGCCGTTCTCGCAATCGTCATGGTCATTGTGTTTCTCTTCGGCCAGATGGGAAGCAACTGGTCCTATATCCTGTCCCGGAGATTGGTGAAAGTGGCGGCAATGGTGCTTACCGCTGTGGCGATCGGGGTGTCCACGGTCGTCTTTCAGACGATCACGAACAACCGCATCTTGACGCCCAGCATTATCGGCCTCGATTCGCTGTACCTTTTATTGCAAACGATTATCATATTCATTTACGGTTCGACAAGCTTGACGTTCGCCCACAAACAACTCAATTTCTTGCTTTCCCTGACATTGATGATGCTTTTTTCCTTGCTGCTCTCTTCCTATCTCTTTCGCCGCGAGCGGCAGGACCTCTACCGTCTGCTCCTCATCGGCATTGTATTGGGCACGTTTTTCGGCAGTTTGTCCACGTTTATGCAGGTGTTGTTGGATCCCAACGAATTCCTGAATTTGCAGGGGCGGATGTTCGCCAGCCTGAATCAGGTAAACGGCGATGTGTTGGTGTTGTCCTTGATCGTGATGGGAGGACTGATCGGATATGGGTTACGGCTGGTGAAATACCTGGATGTCCTTGCGCTCGGGAGGGAGCAGGCGATCAATCTGGGGCTCGATTATTACGGGGTGGTCAAACGGTGGTTGATGATCATCTCCCTGCTTGTTTCCGTTGCCACCGCGTTGGTCGGACCGATTACCTTTTTGGGCCTGCTCGTGGCGAATGTGACGTATCAGGTGCTCAAAACATATCGGCACGTTGCGTTGCTTTGGGGGGTGATCTGGATCAGCATCATCGCGCTGGTCGGGGGACAGTTGGTGGTGGAAAGGGTGTTTGCGTTCGCCACACCGTTGAGCGTCATCATCAATTTTGTCGGAGGGGCTTACTTCCTGTACCTCCTCATTAAGGAGCGAACGGTATGGTAGAGATCAAGAAGGTCTCCAAAGCTTATCACGGCAAATGGGTGCTTCGCGACGTGTCTTTGCAGATTCGCAAAGGAAAAATTACCTCGTTGATCGGGCCAAACGGGGCAGGAAAAAGCACGTTGATGGCGTTGATGGGCCGCCTGCTGAAAAAAGATGCGGGAGAAATCTGGATCGATGGGAAAGAGATTGCTGCCTATAAAAGCAACGAGCTGGCAAAAAAACTTTCCGTTCTGCGGCAGACGAACGATATCCGCATTCGCATTACGGTCCGGGAGTTGGTCAGCTTTGGCCGATTTCCCTACTCGCAAGGGAAACTGGATCGGGAGGATTGGGAACATGTAGACCAAGCGATTGCCTATATGGGATTGGCGGACTTGCAGGACCGGTTTCTCGACGAGCTGAGTGGTGGGCAGCGGCAACGGGCGTATATTGCGATGGTGCTTGCGCAAGACACCGACTATGTACTGCTGGACGAACCCCTCAATAACCTGGACATGAAGCATGCTGTGCAGATTATGAAGGTTTTGCGGCGCATGGTCGACGAGCTCGGCAAAACGGTCGTCCTCGTCATGCACGATATCAATTTTGCCTCTTGGTATTCCGATGAGATCGTGGCCTTGAAAAAGGGGAGGGTGGTGAAACAGGGTTCCTGTGATGAGGTGATCCGTCGAGACGTGCTGCGGGAAATCTACGACATGGATGTACGGATTCAAACGATCGCGCGGCAAAAGGTTTGCATTTATTACCAATGATAAGGCTTGTGATTGCGAGGACCAGGAAACCATGAAGAGGGAGGATCGATGATGAAGAAAATTGCGTGGATCTGCATGACATGCTTCCTGCTGATTGTTCTGGCGGCGTGCGGAGGAGGGAATCCGGCGTCCGCTCCGGCGGATGGGACCGGGGAAGGAAGCGGTATGGCGGTGAAGGAGACCGGCAACGGTCAACAGGAAGAGATGGTGATTCGCCATCCATTAGGGGAAACGAAGGTCAAGAAAAACCCGCAAAAGGTCGTGGTGTTCGACTTTGGGGTCTTGGATTCGCTGGAGAAATTGGGGATTGAGGTGACAGGGGTCCCGCAGGCGAACATCCCGAGCTATTTGGAAAAATACAAAGACGCGAAATATGTGAACGTGGGAAGCCTGAAGGAACCGGATTTTGAAAAAATCAGTGACATCGCCCCCGACCTGATCATCATTTCCAGTCGGCAGCAGGAAGCGTATGAGGAGTTGAGCAAGCTGGGACCGACCCTCTATATGGCGGTGGACACGTCGCGGTATGTCGATTCTTTCAAAGAAAATATGCGCACGTTGGGCAAGATCTTTGGCAAGGAAGCAGAAGTGGAGAAAGAGCTGGAAAAGATCGACCGCATGATCGCCGATCTGCGCACAAAGGTAACGGCCATTGAACGGAAAAATGCCCTGGTGATTCTGGTCAATGACAAAAGCATTAGCGCGTTTGGTCCGGGTTCGCGCTTTGGCCTCCTGTACGACGTGTTCGGCTTTGCTCCTGTCGACCCGAACATTGAGGTCTCGACGCACGGAATGAATGTCTCTTTTGAGTATTTAGCCGAAAAAAATCCGGATTATCTGTTCGTGATTGATCGGGGAGCCGTTGTCGGAGGGGAAGGGGTGGCCTCTGCCCAGCAGACCCTTGATAACGAGCTCGTGAAGATGACGAACGCGTACAAGGAAGGGAACATCGTGTATCTTGACGCGAATTACTGGTACCTTTCCGGCGGGGGGCTCATCTCCGTTGAGGAGATGATCCGGCAGGTGGCGAATGCGGTGAAATAACAGGGTTGCAGCCAGCGCGCAGAGGAAAGGGGAGCGCGCTGGCTGCTGTTATGTGCGGGATGAGACACCCCCTTACGCGTCGGGATCCTCCAGCGTGCAAATGGCCTTGGGCTGTTTGATGCGCAGGACAACACACTCGTAGACGCGGAACAGGTAGTTCATGTTTTCCGTCTCGAGAAACGCCGTGTCGAGGTCCTCGGCCACGGCCAGGTCCAGGTTGTGCTGGCCGGTGGAGACGAGGACGCCCGCTCTGCCGCGGA
The DNA here is from genome assembly GCA_017577925.1 of Bacillota bacterium. Classification (GTDB taxonomy): domain Bacteria; phylum Bacillota; class Bacilli; order Calditerricolales; family Calditerricolaceae; genus Calditerricola. The sequence continues at coordinate 5,671 of PKQU01000065.1, read as the reverse complement.
TGACCGGGGTTTGGTACACGCCGGCGGTGACGAGTTCCCGGATGTGCTCGATCTCCAGCACGTGGGTGCCGGGATGCACGCGATGGAGCAGCGCATAGAGGTCCGGCGAGACCACCAGGGCATACGGACCGGCATGGCCGTGTTGCAGCAGCTTGTTCCGCGCCTCGACGATGTCGGCAAAGGCGTTGCCCGCTTCCATCCAGTCGCGGCGAATGTGGGTCAGGCGCCCTTTGACCGTCATGAGGCCGGGAAGGTCAAACTGCTCGTTCCCGTTGAAGATGAGGTCGTCCTCCAGCAGGGCGCATTGGGTGGCGGCATTGGCCGCGGCGCTGAAATCGAGAGGGATGTCCAAGGTGCGCGCCTGTTCCACGTCGCGCCAGTACAGGATGAAATCCTGGTAGAGCATGGGGATCGTCAAGTGAACCCGCCGGACCGGGGTGGTGAGCTGCGACGTTTCGCCCCGCAAGTCGATGCCGCCTGTGGGCGTCACCTCGTAGATGTCGTTGGCCACGCTCTGGATCCCCTGTCCGAGCGGGCCGTACAGGGGGATGAAACGGCGGCCGACCAGCTGGTTGCGTGCGGCGTTGATCACGGTGGCGTCCAACTGCTCCCATTCTTTTTCGGTTAGCGGGCTGTCCGGAAAACGCGTGACTTTGCTCACGGATTGCTCCTCCTTTGCTTCAACGAATGGGTGATCCCAAGATTCCCCTCACCGGCCAATGAGACTGCCGACGGTAAAACGGCGTTCCCGTCTGTTTGGCCGGAGCGGCGGGGCCGGTGCCGGCTCCATCGGGGCCGAGCGTTCCGATGAAGACGCGGCGATGGGGGAGTTTTCCGGGCGAAGCTCTTCATCGTCGTGGTCGAACGCTTCTTGACCGACCAGCGCGCGTGTGATTTCCTTTGTTTGCACGTAGTCTTGGTATGCGCGCATTCGAAGCTGGCGTAGCCGCTCGCCGATGGGCTGGTCCTTGAATTCGTAGAGGGCCAGGTCAAGATGTTCGACAAAGTTGTGCAATCCGAACGTCTCCAGGGCCAGGTATTGCAGGAGGATCACGTCGTCCCGTTGGTCGAGGGGCTCCCCGTCCGCTTCGCGAACCCGTTTCTCCAGGTGGGGAAGAAACCGATCGAGACGCTGCAGATGGTGTTCCTCTTCCTCCAGAATGTGATGGTAGTAGAGGCGTTCGTGGTCGTTTTGGGCTTGTTCGATAATGGGGTGCAAGAGATGGACAAATTCCTGAACGGCCTCCCGCGTGCGACGGTAGATGGCCAAAAGGGTTTCCCAATCCTGACGCATGGTTTCACCTCTTGGGAGGAAACGTTTGCCGTGTTTGTAGTTCCATTATGGTAAATGATACGACAGTTTGCAAGCATAAATCCCAATTCACTTAAATGAGTGAAAATGAATTTCATTGACCTTGATTTTCTTATCTTTTCAGAGCCTAGTGTAACCGAAAAAATACAAAGTAAACCATTTGGATCCGTGAACCCGCCGGCATGTTTGCTGGAAGGAAGACAGGCGAAATCGCCCCCTCCGGAGGGAATCGGGTCGGGCGGGAAAGGGGGCGACGGATTGTCTATGGCAGATAGGGGCGGATGTAGGGCTTAAGGCTGTCAATGGCGATGGCAAAGCCGATGCTTTGGGACGGCTGGACGACGGCGACATTCATGCCGATCACGAGACCGCTGAGGTTGATGAGCGGTCCGCCACTGTTGCCGGGGTTGATGGCGGCATCGGTTTGCAGGACGTTCTCGTAGACATAGCCCTTTGCGCGTAGCGGGCGATCCTTGGCGCTGATCACGCCAACGGTTACGGTGTTCTCCAGCCCGAGCGGGTTGCCGACGGCCATAACCCATTCGCCCACCTGCGCATGGGCCGATCGGCCAAGGGGCAGATAGGGCAGCGGACGTGATACAGGAATCTGCAACACGGCGAAATCCCGTTTGCTGTCCGCGGTCACGAGGCGGGCTTGGTGTACCGTACCGTTTCGTTGCTTAACCCAGATCGTTTGCGCATTGTGAATGACGTGCTCGGCGGTCAGGATGTACCCGCGGGGATGGATGAGAAATCCCGAACCGAAACTTCGGGTTTCTTCGCCGCTGGCTTCCTCCCAGTCGGGGAAGAGAAACTGCATCAGCCAGCGGTTAAAGTCGGCGTTCACGGTTTCCCGCGTCTGAATGGCGATCACCGCGTCGCGCACGGCGTTGACGATGGGGACGAACAAGTTCCCTGGGTGAGGGACGGGCCCATCGAACAGCGGCAGCTTCCGTTTCCGTCGTTTCATGGGATCTCCTCCTGCCCGCGCCGGTGTGATATCGCAACATATGCGCAGGTGGACACGACAGGTGCGGGACAGCCGTCTAAATTGAGGTTGAGCGGAAAAAACGGGCGGATCTCTTCCAGATGAAAAGGCCGGCGGTTGCCGGCCGGTTTGCTTGAGGGGCGCACGCGCCACCGCCGGTTATTCGGCGGCGCCGACGATGACGAGGAGGATAAACAGCACCAACACCAGGGCGAAGTCGTCGAGATCGAAGATGCCGCTCATGCCGTTCCCCCCTTCTAGCAGTCTCAGTCCATCTTACCCACCGAACCGGAGGGGTGTAACGGCGATGGCCCATTTTCTGATCATTGGGGCATGCGCCTAGCGCCTAGTTCCCCTCAGGCGAATAGGGTATAGCGGTCGCATGTTACGACCTCGAATTTCCAGAGGGGGGATACGATGAGCAGTAGCAGCAGCCGTCACGGCCTGTGGAGTAGCGGTTTTGTTCTCGTGCTCGTGTTGTTTATTCTGCTGGTGATTGTGGGAATGCTCGATCACTGACGGAGACGGAACTCGTCCTGAACCCTACGGAGGGGGTTCCCGTGTTGGCACTCCACCTGCGACAGGTGGGGTGTTTTTGTGGAATAGCATCCGGAAAATGTGGGAAAAATGGCGAGTAAAACGAAAGGGGGAATCCCGGTGGCGAGAATTCCCTTTTCTTCGTTGTCCATCGGTGATCCGTTTCGTCCTCTGGCGTACAAAGCCTCGTACGACATGGATTTTTCGCTGGAGTGCTTGTACTGTTCCGGATCGCGGCTGAAGGGTTATCAAGTGGAGGATGAAAACGGCGTGCAAGCCAACCTCGTCGTCTGTGAAGATTGCGGTCGCGTCAATGGAGCCTACTGAGCCGTCTGTGTTACAATCGCAGGAGGCGTTAATCGTCACGGGCCGGTGCAGCTCACAGGGATGCCGGCCTTTTGCATGGGAGGGAATACCGGAATGTGGCGATGGCTTCCTGCGGGAGTGTGGATGACGGTCATTTTCATCTTGTCCAGTCGTACGTCCCAGGATTTGCAAAGCTGGTTTCCTTTTTTCTCTTCCTTTAATTGGGGCCATTTCGTCGCGTATTTCATCCTGGCGTGGACCTACTATTACGCCTTGTGGCCCAAGCGGCAGACGTGGAACATCAAGCGCTGGGCGGTGGTGTTGGCCATCGCTTACGGGGTAACCGATGAAATCCACCAATACTTTGTCCCGACACGCCATCCCGATGTGATGGACCTGCTCGTCGACCTGTGCGGGGCGCTTGCGGCCATGTGGGTGGCCGGCCGATGGGAAGCGCGGAGAACCATTTCGCTGTAATGGCTGCCAACAAGTTTTCAACCCGGGGCACCGAAGTTTCGCTACAATCGAGATTGAAGGTGGGTAGCGGGAAAGGAGCCAGAGGGTCGATGGAAAAGCGGTGTTGTTGTGGTGGGCGGATGGTTTTAACAATTCGCAATGTGGTGTATCAGGGGAGCGTGGAGATTGAAAACGTTCCGGTACTGTCCTGCGAGCGCTGCGAACGCAATGAAATTGCGGAAGCGGTAAAGGATGACCTCAAGAAGCTCCTCGATGACTTGTCGTGTGCAGCCGTGCCGGGCAAGGTGAATTTCGAGGAGGTTTCGGAATGGGCCCACGTGCTGGTGCAGTACGCCGAAAACGCCCATGTTCCGCTTCGCGATATGCTCGGCGAGCGCATTGACGATCTGCTCGACTTGTACCTGTTGGCCAAGACCCTGAACGACGAAGACTGGATGCGGGAGATTCAGGGACGGCTCAAACAAGTAATCTGATGCCCAGACACGGGAACCAAGGGAGAGGAAGCAGGGTGAACGGCTCGGGTTATCCCGTACAGTACCGGGAGTTTTTTGCGCGGTATGCGAGAGGGGAATACTGGGAAGCACACGAGGTATTGGAAGAGCTTTGGCAGACGGAGCGGCACAATGACTTCTACCATGGTCTGATTCAGGTGGCCGCCATCATGCACCAGGCCCAGCGCGGGAAGGTGGGCGGGATGCGCAAGTTGGCGGCATCGGCCCTGCGTTACTTGTCGCCGTACCGACCGCAGCACATGGGGGTTGATGTCGATCGCGTGGTGGCCTGGCTGGAAGACCTGTTGGTCCGGCTGCCGCGCGATGTCCGGACGGTGCCGCCCGAGCGTCTGGCCGAACTTGGGGTGACGAAGCTTCCGCTGCCGCGGTTTTGAGGCGATCGCTTTTCCGCCGATCGGGAAGAAGGAAGGGGCCGCGGATGTGGACGCAGGACCGCAACCGGACGAGGGAAACGCAAAGGGGATGGCCGGTTTTCGCCATCCCCTTTTTGCGTCGTGAACGGGGCTAGATGTTGTACATGCTGGCCCAGACGTCCAATTTCGTCTGCACCTTTTTGATCACTTCGTCCGTGAACTCGGTGGTTGTGGCGCTGCCGCCCAGGTCGGCCGTGCGGACGCCGTCGCGCACCGTCTCGATCACCGCCTCGTAGATCGCGCGGGAGGCCATTGTCGCCTCCTTTTCGTCGAAGTAGCTGAGCAAGGAACCGGCGGCGAGGATCATCGCCATCGGGTTGGCGATGTTTTTCCCCTGCAGCGACGGGGCGGTACCGTGGGGGGCTTCGGCCATGACCACCTTGGTGTTGAAGTTCTCGTCGAAACTGATGAGCAGTGACTCAGAGCCGGCGATGGAGCCGAAGAGCTCCAGCACGAGGTCGCTCAAGCAGTCACCGTCGCGGTTCAAGGCCGGGATGACGAGCGGTTCGCCCGACGTGCGCATCAAGAGGGCATAGGTGGCGTCGATCAGCTGCGGTTCATAGGGCACGTCCGGATAGCGTTTTGCGGCGGCGTCCAGTTCTTCCTTGAACATGCCCTCGTAGATGGGGCTGACCGTGTACTTCGGCCCGCCGAATACCTTGGCCCGCATCTTGCGCGCGTGACGGAAGGCGTATTCGGCCACGGCGCGGCATGTGGCACGGTCGATCTTTTCCGTGCGGTAGGCCACCTCGTTCAACCCGTCCCCTTCGCGCCATTCCTTGGCCCCGTAGGCGTCACCCACGGCCATGCGCACCACGGAAATGGGCGAATGGATCCCGGCCACCGGCATTACGCCCGGCAGGCGCCGCCCCGTTCGGACGATCACCTTCCCGTCGATCTCCTTGCGCAAAATAGCGTTCGGGCTGCCCACATCGCCCTTGGCCTCCGGTGTGATGGTGGCCGCTTTCAGACCGAACCCCGCCTTTTTCATCGCCCGAGCCGCCTCATACACCACTTCGTTGTTCGTGCGGCGGCGGTTTTCCAGACTCAGGTCGAACACCTGGAAGTTGATTTCAAATCCGATAACATTGGGCTCGAGTACCCGCAGCGCCTCTTCCAGCAGTTC
>PKQU01000064.1 GCA_017577925.1 Bacillota bacterium | reverse complement strand
GCCCGCAAACGGAAAGAATTGTCTCGCGAATGGAACGGGCTTGTGGTCCATCGCCAGATCCCGCATTCCATTCGCCCCGTGGTCCAGGACTCGTGGAAACGCTGCATGTCGTCCGGTGTGGACCCCACGCGGCAGCAAACAACGGTGCTCCTTGACGAGGACGACGTGCAAAATTTGGTCGCAAATTTCCGCCTGTATCAACTGGCCCTTCCCATCTTAGAACAGCTTGCCAAGGAGACGGAAGGAACGGGTCACCTCCTCACCCTGTGCAACCGGGATGGATTCATTTTGTACCTCCGTGGCGAACCGGCCATCTTGCGAAAAGCGGAAAAGATGAATTTCGTCCTCGGTTCGCAATGGAGCGAAGAAGCCATTGGAACCAACGCGATCGGTACGTGCCTAAAGATCGGACAACCGGTTCAGATTTTCGCTTCCGAACATTATTGCGAAGGGGTTCACGAGTGGATCTGTTCCGCTGCCCCGATTTTTGATCCCACGACCAAAACCATTCTCGGGGTCGTCGACCTGACCGGTCCGTGGAACTATGCCCAACCTCATAGCCTCGGCCTGGTGGTGGCGACATCCCAATTCATCCAACAGCGGCTAAACGAAGAGGCCGCCCGCCAACGCTATCGGCTGATGGAACGATTTTGGGAAGCCCGCGAACAGTACCCAGGCGACGGCGTACTGGTGCTGGATCTGTCCGCGCATGTGGTGCAGGCCAACGCTGCCGCACGATGCTGGCTGCGGACCAACGAGGCCCGCTTGCGCCGCTTGCTCTATCACGAGCTGATAGATCGCCCGTCTCCTGCGGATGCGCAGCCGTGTCCGCAGATCTCCTCAATACCCGACGACCCCGTCATCGAGGGCGTGTACGACGGCAACGCGCGCATCGGATTTCTTTGCATCATCCGAAACAAGCCTACCGTGCCTTCGAAGGCGCCAACACGCTCCAGCGCCGCCTGGCAAACCGTCGTGGGCCGTTCGCCGGCCATTGTCCAAGCGATGACCAAATGCGAAATGGTGGCGGATGCCGACGTTCCCGTTTTGCTTCTGGGGGAGAGCGGAACGGGAAAGGAGCGGTTTGCCCGGGCCCTTCACGCGTCGAGCCGCCGCCGCAACAAACCGTTTCTCGCCCTCAACTGCGGCGCCATCCCCAAAGAACTGGTGGCCGCCGAGCTCTTCGGATACGAGCCGGGAACGTTCACCGGGGGATTAAAGCAGGGCAAAAAGGGCAAATTTGAGGAAGCGGACGGCGGCACGCTGTTTCTCGACGAAATCGGAGAAATGCCCCTGGAATTTCAGGTTCACCTGCTGCGCGTCCTGCAGGAAAAGGAGATTCTCCGCCTGGGCGGCAGCCGACCCATTCCGGTGGACGTGCGGATCATCGCCGCCACCCACCGCGACTTGGCCCAACTCGTTCGCGAGGGACGTTTCCGGGCCGACCTGTTCTACCGGTTGAACGTGGTCAGCGTCGCCATTCCCCCGCTGCGCGACCGGCGTGAAGACATCCCGCTGCTCATCGATCACTTCCTTAGGCGATTCGCCGACAAGTACAACCGTTCCCTTCCCCAGCTCAATCCTGATTTGGAAGCGTTTCTCGTACACGCGTACGACTGGCCCGGCAACGTTCGCGAATTGGAAAACGCGGTCGAGCATGCCGTGCTCTTCTGTACGGGGAACCGCATCGATGCCACCCACTTTCCCCCATCGATCGCGCAGGCATACCTCGCCAACACGCCGAACCCGACCGCTCGGCTGCTTCCCCCCTCGCCATCAGGGGCACACAACAACCATGACGCCGGGGAACGGGAACGCCTGCTTGCGGTGCTCTCGGAAACGGGCGGAAACCTGTCGGAAGCCGCCCGCCGCCTCGGCATCGCCCGCACCACCTTGTACCGCAAGCTGAAGAAGTTCGGGCTCGAAAAGCAGGCCGTCATTCACGTGCGAAACGCCTAGGAAAACGCGAAGCCCCGCCGCTGTTAGGCGGGGCTTTTTGCGCATTCCATGCACCCTCGCTTACCTGTGGGCCGGCTCCGCACGCTCCGGCACCGGCTGGCCGAGCCAGTCGCGGTAGAAGGTCTCGATGTCCGGCTCCCAGTTGTGGATGACCGGGTACCAGGGCGTCGGCGCTTCCACCTCGAGCAGGGTGCCGCAGCTCGGGCAGTAATACTCCCGGAACACCTGCCAGTTCGGGTCCGGCGCCATCAGTTTGGGATAGATTTCATTCAGCGCTTCCTCCGTGTCCCGCACGTAGATGAGCGCGTGGAGCTTCCAATTGTCCCGGTAGTCACAGAATTCGTGACCACAGTCACACTTGATCACCCATTCCTTCGTGTCTTTCTTCTGCACAATATACAGGTGATACTGGTAGGGGAGGATGATGCGGTCCTCCCACGGCACCCGCTCCTGTAAGATCTCCAGGTACATCCGGAAGCGTTCGGGATCTTTGGGCTCCGAGAGCATGCGGTGCAGTGTCTCCCAGTCGATCGTCCCGTCGATCAACTCTTCAATTTTCTTCCGATCGTATGCCATTGCGGTAGACCTCCTCCATTTTCCGCGTTGGCGGGAGGGCGGGGCGATTCTCCGCCCTCCGCAGCCTTCCTCACTCTTCGACCAGCACAAGGCGCTTCACGTCGGGCAGCTGTTCCACGCTCATGCGATGTTTGGAACCGAAGGTCGGCACCTCCAGTTCTTCTTCGGTCAGGTTCCAGTCCTCCGGCAGATCCCAGAAGCGCTTAAATTCCGCCAAAAACTTGGGACTTAGCTGGAAGCTCGTCGCGAACATGTGGCGCACCTGCACCGAGGCCTCCTTGCGCAAGATGCGCTCCCGCTCCTCCTTCATCCACTCGCGCGTCGGCTTCGCCCGGGCGATGCGCTCCCTGCGGATCTCCTCCCGGCGCTTTTGGGTCGCCTCCCGATCCACACGCCAACGGCCCTGCTCATCTTGGAAGAGGACCGCCCCATACACCTTTTCCGCATAGCGGGGGAGCAAGTACCCGCCGTTCAGGTCGGCCTCGATCTTCGCCGGATCACGTTCGAGCGGATCGCCGAAGCCGGGACCACCGCGCAGGTAGTTCAGGTAGAGATCGTAGTTCTCAAAGATCGTCTCTGTGGTCATGGTTTGCTTATCCCGCTTGATGGTGCGGGCTTTCATGACCTTCTCGTATTCGGGATTGTCCGGATCGGCGTCGGGCCCAAGGGGAAGCGGGAGCCCCTTCTCGATCCGCTCTTTCAGATCGGTGCCGTGGGCTTCGAAGCGATAGCCGGTGGCCGCTGGATAGCCACCCATCAGCCCCCAGTCGCTGACCATATACCCGTTCCCCATGAAGAACATGGTCCAGTCCTTGGCGTTGTACACCATGCGGAGCGTCTCATAGCCGCACCCGCCGCGATACTTTCCATACCCGCCGGTGTTGGCCTTGACGTTGCGGCCCAAGTAGATGAGCGGCTCCGCCAGCTCCCAAATCTCCATGTCGCCCATGTCGCCCTCGGGATTCCAGATCGCGGCCGCGTGATCCAGCCCGTCCTTCACCGCGCCGGCTCCCGTGCCTTCGGAAGCCGCCTCAAAGCTGTTGACGGCGTGGATCTCGTCGTACTGGTTGAACCCGCCGCCTTGGAGCCAGTTGGACGTATTGGCGTTGCCGGCGTTGACTTCTTCAAGATACCCGCGGGCGAAGTAGGCTGTGCTGAGGCTTCGCCAGATCGCGCTCCAGGCGGAAACCAGGAAGTGCCAAGCGTACGAGTGGGCCGTGCGGCGATCGTCCGGGTTCTGCCATGTCCCCCTCGGCAGGCGGAATTGCGTCGCATAATAGGCACCGTCATTGACGAGTTCCGTTGGAATCAGGGTCTGCGTCATCATCACCCAGATCCCGCTGGTGAACGAGACCGGTTGCGCGTTAAACGAATGCCAGCCCCAGCGGCTCGACCCCTCGAAATCGAGCTTCCACGTGCCGTCCGCGTGAATCGTGATTTCATGCGGCGCATGCATGATCGTGTCGACCTTCGCATAGGGCGGAACGTGAACGTCCGGGTGTTTGTACCCGACGTCGACGAACGCCACCGCCCGATACTTGCCCGGCACCGTCATCGATTTGATTCTCCGGATCAGACTGCGGCGCCCGTCTTCCACAATCTCGTAGGCAAACTTCATATAGTTGTCGATCCCCACTTCCCGAATGAGGTCGAGCACCAGATCGCGGATCATGTGGCAGCCGGCGATGCGGGTGCGCTCATCGAGCAGCCAGTAGCGTGTCGTGCGGATGGACCGCTGGCTTTCATGGAGCCAGTCGCGGAGCGGCCGGTCCTTTTCTCCGGTTTTCCGGCAGGTGATCTGGTAGCCGTCACCAAACCGCTGCACCGGACCCATGGTCATCGATCCCGGCCCGAGGGCGCCGGTATCAATCACGTGCGTCACGCCCCCGACCCAACCGACCAGCCGGTCTTCCCAGAAGATGGGGACGATCGTATGCACATCGCACGGGTGAACGTTGCCCAGCAAACAGTCGTTGTTGGTAAAAATGTCACCGGGGCGAATGCCAGGGTTTTCCTCCCATCCGTTTTCGATCATGTACTTGATGGCCGCGCCCATCGTCCCGACGTGGATGATGATCCCCGTGGAGGTCATCAGCGAATCGCCGGCGGGGTTGTAAAGCGTAAAGCAGAGCTCACCCTCTTGCTCGACGATCGGCGAAGCGGCGATGCGCTTCGCCGTCTCGCGGGCATTCACCACGCCGGCACGAAGCCGCGAAAACATTTTGTTGTACAAAATCGGGTCGCGTTCTTTGAGTTCCAAGTTCGTCAAACCGGCATAGTGCCCGGTCTCCCGCGTGAGCTGCAGCACCTCATCGCGATGCGTTTTGAGCGTCTGTCCCTCGAGCTTCAAGGGGCGGAAAACCATGCCCTGTGCCGTTTGGGGATTTGCCATTTGGACCATCCTCCTTCATGTTCGTGATGGCTTACCGGCGCTTGAGATGGAAGAGGCGGTGGGCATCCAACGTCGTGCTCCACCCCGGGGGAACGACCAGCGTCGTCGCCGGGGCCTCGATAATTGCCGGGCCCTCGATCCGGTTGCCCGCTTTCAAGGCGTCCATATCCCAGATGTCGGCCTTCACCCATTTCCCGCGGAAGTAGAACGGGCGCTGCCCGCGATACGCTTCGTTCGGCGGTGTTGCGTCGCCGAGCGGTTCTTCGGGAATGCGCGGCTTGACGCTCGGCACAATGCCGCGCATGATCGCGCCGGTGATGGTGAAGCCCAGTTCGGGGCTGCGGGCGGCTTTGGCGTACACGCGGGCATACGTCTCTTCAAAGGCCTCCGTCAACCGATCCCAGTCTTCGGCCTTCTCGACACGGCTGAGCGGCGAATTGATCTCGAGATCATTCAGCTGGCCGCGGTACATCATGCGGTAACCCGGAAACAGCGTGACGCTTTCCGTCGCATAACCGTTGAGGCGGAACTCCTCGATCACCTTCTCTGCCAGCTCGCTCCAGGCGCTCTGCAGCACCTTCACGGCCTCAAGCTTTTCGGCCGCACCGGCATCCGGCGCCACGTTGATATCGAGGCTCTTGTCGTAGCGGTACTCAAATTCCGCCGCGGCGCAGCCGAAGGCAGAAAACCCGGCCGCCCAGGCGGGAACGATGATGTCCTCGAACTCGAGCCCTTCGGTATACCCGTACGTATGCACCGGACCGGCGCCGCCGTAGGAGAAACAGACGAAATCCGAGGGATGATAGCCTTTCCCGCTGATCATTGCCCGCAGATGATCGCGAAGGCGCGTATCGAGGAGTTCAATCACCCCCGCGGCCGCTTCCTCCACCGAGAGCCCCAGCGGACGGGCGATTTGCTCTTCAATCGCTTCTCGGGCCCGCTGTGGATCCAGCTTGACTTGCCCGCCGAGGAAATTGTCGGGATTGATGTACCCGAGCACCACGTGGCAGTCGGAGATGGTGACAGTCTCGACGCCGCTTTCCGGCCAGCAGACGCCGACACGGTATCCCGCGCTATCCGGGCCGATCTTGATCGCATGGGTATACGGATCGATGCGCACGTAGCTGCCGGCGCCCGATCCCACGCTGTCCATTTGCACGAGCGGCAACGACAAGACCAACCGGGCCATATCCGGGTCGTGCTGGATGGTGAACTGCCCTTGGACGATCAGCGCCATGTCAAAGCTCGTGCCGCCGATATCGGTGGCCGCGATGTTGCGGTAGCCGAGACGTTCGCCGAGGGATCGCGCCCCGATGACACCGCCGATCGGCCCCGACACGACCGTCCGCGCCAGCTCTTTCGCCTTCCAGCTGATCGTTCCGCCGTGGCTGGCCATCACCCGCAAGTCGAAGCGGGCGCCGAGTTGTTTGAATCGCTCGTTAATTCGGACCAAGGTCTTCCGCGACGGCTCAGCGGCATACGCTTCGAGGATAGTGGTGTTGGTGCGGTGGGACTCTTTGCGCACGGGATAATAGTCGGAAGAGGCAAACACGGGGATCGCCTTCCCGGCTTCCCGCACCACCTCGAGGACGATGTCGCGCACCCGCCGTTCATGTACGGGGTTCTTGTACGAATGAAGGAAGCTGATGACAATGCCTTCCACGTTTTGTTCCACAAGGTTTCGCGCCGCTTCATAGGCTTCCTCTTCCCGCAGGGGGATGACAATGTTGCCGAACATGTCGATCCGTTCGGTAACCCCAAAGGTCAGCTCCCGCGGGACCAGAGGCGGATCATAGCGATGGGTATTGAGATGCAAGCGATCTTCGTAGGAATAGCCCAGGTACGACTGGATCGACCGCCCCATGCGATGGAAATCTTCCAACCCGCGGTTGACGATCAACCCGACGCGCAAGCCTTTCCGCTGCACGATGCGGTTGAGCATGGCCGTCCCCGAGTACACGGCCGTCACCAGCTGCGGAAAGACGTCTTCGACGGTGAGCCCCCACTGCGCCAGCGCGTCTTTCGATGAGTTGATCACGCCGACCGATTCGTCATGCGGGGTGCTCTGCGCTTTGCCCACAACGAAGTTCCCTTCCGCGTCGACAAAAAAGGTGTCCGTCATCGTTCCGCCGGCATCGATCCCCAACACCTGAATGCTCCTCGCCATCTTTGAACCCTCCCATGCTTGGTTGTCTACACAAACGCCCCTTTCCCCTGTGGTGGAAGATGAACAGGAGGCGAACGCCTTCCCTCCAGGAAAGCGTTTCACTCCAAATTCCAAGCAAGCATCATGCCAACATTTCTCCACGTCGGTCTCCCTCGCCACACGCAGCTCGCCGGCCTTTTTCGCGCACCCTTACCACCGTCCGGTTACACCTGTTGTGATACGGGTGTCCACTTGTTGTGTTACAGTTGTTCACGGGACGGGGCGCTCCACACCCCGCACGTCCGACGGTGCACCATCCCCCGCACCAATGCAAAATAAAAACCCGCCTTCCCATAAGGGGAAAGCGGGTTTTCTGGACTTCACGACACGTGGGCCATCGGCGCGTCGTCGTCGAGGACGCGCACGAGGGTGCCCTTGCATTCGTCGGGGCCGGCTTCGTCAATGCGCACCTTGCACATCTTCCCGACCAGCGACGGATCGGCGGGAAAGACCACCTTCAGGTAGTTATCGGTGTGACCGACGTAGAGGCCCGATGCCGGCAGGTCACGCACCAGGTGTTCAGGAATCACGTCGAGGACGTCGCCGACAAACTGCTGGGCGTAGGCAAGGGAGAGGCGGTTCGACAGCTCGATAAGCCGGTCGACCCGCTCCTTCTTCACCGCTTCCGGCACCTGGTCGGGCATACGCGCCGCCGGCGTGCCGTTGCGCTTGGAGTACGGGAAAACATGCAGCTCGGCAAAGCCGATCTCCTCGATAAAACGATAGGTGTTCTCAAAGTGGGCGTCCGTCTCGCCGGGGAAGCCGACGATCACGTCGGTGGTGATGGCCACCCCCGGCAGCGCCTCACGGATCCGCTCAATCTTGGCGCGGTACTCCGCCGTGGTGTACTTGCGGCGCATCCGCTTCAGGATCTCGTCGTCACCCGACTGCAGCGGAATGTGCAGGTGGCGGCACAGCTTCTCCGAGCTCTGGATGACGGCGATCACCTCGTCCGTCACCTGGCTGGCCTCGATGGAACTGATGCGCAGTCGCTTGAGGCCGTCGATCTGGACGAGATCGGCGAGGAGTTGGGCGAAGGAGTAGTCTTCCAGGTCCTCACCATAACCCGCCGTGTGAATGCCGGTGAGGACGATTTCCTTGTACCCTTGTTCCACCAGCTGCCGCGCCTGGGCCAGCACGCTCTCCGGCTTGCGGCTGCGGAGAAGCCCACGGGCCCAAGGGATGATGCAGAAGGTGCAGAAGTTGTTACAGCCGTCCTGGATCTTCAGGAAGGCCCGCGTGCGGTCGGTGAAGTCCGGCACGTCCAGCTCCTCGAAGGTGCGCGTTTTCATGATGTTGCGCACGGCGTTGATCGGTTTGCGCTCGGCTTGGTACCGCTCCACGTACTCGAGAATCTTGTCGCGGTCCTGCGTCCCGATGACAATGTCGACACCGGGAATGCTCATCACTTCCGCCGGCGACGTTTGCGCATAGCAGCCCATCACGGCGATGACGGCATCAGGGTTGCGGCGCACGGCGCGGCGGATCACCTGGCGGCTCTTCTTGTCGCCGGTGTTCGTCACCGTGCACGTGTTGATCACGTACACGTCGGCCTCATCGTTGAAGTCGACCCGCCGGTAACCGGCCTGCTTGAACAGGTTCCACACCGCTTCCGTCTCGTAGTGGTTCACCTTGCACCCCAGCGTGTGGAAGGCCACCGTTGGCATTCGCGATCCCTCCTTTCCGGATGGAAAATCCAACAAAACGCGACGGCGTCTGCCGAATGCTACGCCATTAGCTCAAACCGGTAGGCGATGGCCGCCATCAGAAACAGCCCGGCCGTTTCCGTTCGCAACACCCGTTTGCCCAGCGACACGGGCACAAACCCGGCCGCCCGCGCCGCCTGCACCTCTTCCGGCGCAAAACCGCCCTCCGGACCGATGAGAGCCAGCACGCGCTGCCCCGGCCGCACGAGGGAGAGCACTGTTCCCAACGGCACCGTGCCCTCCCCTTCGTAGGCCAACAGCGCGGCATCGTAGTCGCCGGCGAGCCGGAGCACCTCATCCCAACGCCGCACCGGTTCGACGCGCGGCAGAAGGGTGCGGCGGGACTGCTCAAAGGCCTCTTTCACGATCCGTGCCCAGCGCGCCTGTCGCTGCGCCGCCTTCCTTTCGTCCAGCTTCACCACCGTCCGCGCCGACACCAGCGGCACAAAGCGGCCCACGCCCAACTCGGTGCCCTTTTGCAGGATGAGGTCCATCTTGTCCCCCTTGGGCAAGCTTTGCGCGAGGGCCACTTCCACCGGAAGCTCCCGATCCTCGGTCAGCGGCTCAACGAGACGCACCACCACCTCGCGCGGTGAGGCACAGGCAATCTCGGCCCGCCACACGCTGCCCTCGCCATCGCAGATGATCACACCGTCGCCCGCCTTCAGGCGCATCACGCGCAGCGCGTGGTGGGCGTCCTCGTCCAGCAGCACTGCCCGGTCGCCGGCAAATCGCTCACGGGGAACCCAGTACCGTTGCATGGCAACAACCTCATGCTTACAACCGTATTAACTTTGATATTTTATCATTTTTTCGCGATCACCGCCAGCCAGTCGTCCTCGGAAACCGTTTCCACGACGGCTAGACCGCTGGATTCCATCGCCTCCCTTACCACCGGCGCTTTGGAGCGGATGATACCGGAGGCGATGAACGTCCCGCCCGGTTTGAGATGTGCCGCTGCGTCACCGGCCAGGCGGATGATCACCTCGGCCAGAATGTTGGCCACAATCACGTCGGCCGTCACGGTCACACCGTCGAGGAGGTTGTTTTCCCGCACGGTAATATGGTCTTCCAGCTTGTTCAGGGCCACGTTTTGCCGCGCCGCCCTCACGGCCACCGGGTCGAGGTCAAGGGCGAGCACCTCGCCCGCGCCCAGTTTGGCGGCGGC
>PKQU01000248.1 GCA_017577925.1 Bacillota bacterium | reverse complement strand
GGGGAGCGGGAGCTGATCAAACGCATTGGCCTGCGCGTCTTCACCATGCACGAGATCGACCGCCTGGGCATGACCCGCGTCATGGAGGAAGCCCTGGCCATCGTGACAAATGGCACCGATGGCGTCCACCTCAGCCTGGATCTCGATGCCGTTGACCCCCACGATGCGCCGGGGGTCGGGACGCCGGTGGTCGGGGGCCTGACATACCGCGAGAGCCATTTGGCCATGGAAATGCTGGCCGAGGCAGGTGTGCTGGTCTCGGCGGAGGTGGTGGAGGTTAACCCCATTCTCGACGTGGAGAACCGCACGGCCAAGGTTGCTGTAGCCCTCATCGGATCGGCATTTGGCGAAACGTTGCTTTAGGCGCACCGACAGGCCACTGGTCGAACGGGGCGGGCAAGGGCGTTCCCTTTTCCCCGCACGGAAGCGCAACGGCCCATCGCGGCGGAAACCCCGCCGCGATGGGCCTTTTTACGCGTTTGTGATACACTAACGTTGGCAACGGGATTTGCAAGCGAAAAGCGGGTGAACAACGGTGATCAACTGGGGGCGGATTGCGGGGTCGCTGAACGATGTGGTCGACATTCTCCTCGTTGCCTACGTGCTGTACAAATTGATCGTGTTTTTGCGCGGCACGCGGGCCATCCAATTGCTCAAGGGGTTTCTCATGATCGTAGGCGTTTGGGTGCTGAGCACGTATTTTGAGCTGCGCACCCTGCAGTGGTTGATGTCGCAAGCGTTTACCTACGGGGTCCTGGCCATCCTCATCATCTTTCAGCCCGAGCTGCGTCGTGCGCTCGAGCAGCTCGGGCGCGGCCGGTTGTTCACCCGCGCGCTGCAAACTCCCCAGGAAACGGCGCGGCGCATGGTGGCGGAAGTGAGCAAAGCGGTCACGTACATGGCCAAGCGGCGGATCGGGGCCCTTATCGTCATCAGCCGGTCGACCGGCTTGGAAGATGTGGTGGAAACGGGAACGCCGATCGGCGGACGCGTGTCGTCCGAGCTGCTCATCAACCTGTTCACCCCCAACACGCCGCTGCACGATGGGGCGGTCGTGATTCAAGGGGAGACGATCCTCGCCGCGGGATGTTACCTGCCCCTTTCCGACAATCCGTTTATCGGGAAGGAGCTCGGCACGCGGCATCGTGCAGCGCTCGGCATTTCCGAAACGGCCGATGTCCTCTCGGTCGTCGTGTCGGAGGAGACGGGCCGCATTTCGCTGGCGATGAACGGCGAAATGTGGCGCGATTTGAACGACGAGACGCTTCGTGCGATGCTGGAGCAGCACCTCGTGCCGCCCCAGCGCCCGGTGCGCAACGGGTACCGCCTGTGGCCCTGGAAGGTGCGTCGCCATGGATAAATGGCTGAACAACAACCTCGTGGCCAAAGTGGTCGCCTTGTTGATGGCCGTCATGTTGTGGGGGGTTGTCCACATGGGCGAGACGGGCAGCGGTGACGTGCCCGGAACCTCCACGGAGTCCACGCGCGTTTTGGTCAAGGAGCTCAGGGTGCGCGGCCTGTCCGATACGGCGTACCTTTCCTCCATTGAACAAAGACAGGTGGAAGTGCGCCTGAGCGGTCCGCGGTGGCTCTTGCTCGATCCGCTCCTTGCCACGGATCGCTTCGAAGCGTACGTCGATGTCCACAACCTGTCCCCGGGCACCCATCGCGTTCCGGTGCGCGTCAGCGGCGTGCCGGAGGCGGTGCGGGTGACGGCATGGCCGGATCACGTGTGGGTGGCGATTGAAGAGAAGCGACAGCGAACCGTGCCGGTCGCCGTCCACGTCACCGGGAAACCGGCTGAAGGATTTGTCGCGGACACGCCCACGGTTCGACCGACAGCGGTGACGGTGTCGGGACCGAAATCCCTCATCGAACGGCTTACCCATGCGCAGGTGTATGTGGACGTTTCCGGGGCTGCGGAATCGGTGGAGAAACGCGTGGGGGTGCACCTGGTCGACACGAGGGGTGACATTGTCGACGTGGAGCGTCAACCCCAGACGGTTACGGTAACGGTGCCCATTCGTCCTACGGGTACGGTCGTCCCCGTTCGCCCGGGTTCCCTCGAAGGGGCGCCGGCTGCCGGTTATGT
>PKQU01000247.1 GCA_017577925.1 Bacillota bacterium | reverse complement strand
ATCGGTCGACGAGTTTTGTGCCCAGGTAACCCACTACGTGAAAACGGCCCAAGAATTTGGCGCGGACGTCGTGCTTTTTCCTGAATTTTTCACCACCCAGCTCCTGTCCATCGGCGACGACCGCGGCAACGCGCTGCCAATCGAAGCGCTGCCCGACTTTACCGAGGCGTATCGCCGGCTGTTTGGCCGTCTTGCCGGGGAGACGGGAATGCTGCTCATCGGTGGGACACATGTGGTGCGGCGCGGCGATCGCCTGTACAACGTGGCGCACCTGTTTTTCCCCGATGGCCGGGTGGCCGAGCAGGCCAAGCTGCACCTGACGCCGACGGAGGTGCGCGAGTGGAACCTGGCGCCGGGCGATGCGCTCCACGTGTTCGAGACGGAAAAGGGAGCGATCGCCGTGCTCATCTGCTATGACGTGGAGTTCCCGGAGCTGGCGCGCATGGCGCGGGCGCGGGGGGCGAACGTGATCTTTTGCCCTTCGTGCACCGACAACGAACCCGGCTTTTGGCGCGTCCGCTACACGTGCCACGCGCGGGCGGTGGAGAACCAGGTGTACGTGGTGAACGCCGGCACGGTGGGGTCCCTGCCCACGGTGGACTTCATGCGCGCCAACTATGGGCAGGCGGCGGTGATCGCGCCGAACGACATTCCCTTTCCGCCGCGGGGGGTCGTGGCCGAGGGCGTAACGGGTGCCGACATGGTGGTGGTGGCCGACCTGGATCTGGACCTCCTTGAGGAGGTGCGGGTGCGGGGGGCGGTGACCACGTGGCGCGACCGGCGTACCGACTTGTACCCCGATTGGGCATGACGGGGCGCCGCGCGGACGCGTGTTGACGGGTTGGGGGAGATGGCCTTGGTGTATCGCAAGGAACTGTATGTGTTTGACCGGAACCGTCCGGTGAAAGCGGTGATTCGGCGCTACACGGAGGGTGATTTTGCCGAGCTGATTCGCATCCAGCAGGAGTGTTTCCCGCCGCCGTTCCCCTCGGAGCTGTGGTGGAACGAGGAGCAGCTGGCCAGCCATGTGACGCGCTTTCCCGAGGGCGCCCTGTGTGTGGAGGTGGACGGGGAACTGGCCGGATCGATGACGACGCTCATCGTCCGCTTTGACCCGGCTCATCCCCACCACACGTGGGCGGACATCACCGACAACGGGTACATCCGCAACCACGACCCGGACGGCAACACGCTGTACGTGGTGGACATCAGCGTGCGGCCGC
The DNA here is from genome assembly GCA_017577925.1 of Bacillota bacterium. Lineage (GTDB taxonomy): Bacteria > Bacillota > Bacilli > Calditerricolales > Calditerricolaceae > Calditerricola. Next base: position 878 of record PKQU01000247.1, on the reverse strand, counting down.
GCTACCGGGGGCTGGGCCTGGGCAAGTGGCTGATGCAGTCGATGTACGAGCTCGTGGTACACAAGGGGCTCGACCGCCTGCTGGGCGGAGGGCGCATGCCCGGATATCACCGCGTGGCCGACCGGATGACGGCCGAGCAGTACCTGGACGCTGTGGTGCGCGGCGAGCTTACCGATCCGGTCATCACGTTTCTGCTGCGGTGCGGGCGCACGCCCCTCGGCGTGGTTCCCGGCTACCTGGAGGACGAGGAGTCGCGCCACCATGCCGCCCTGATGGAGTGGCGGAATCCGTTCAAGGCGACGGAACGCGTGGGCGCATGACCGCCATGGGGAATCGTCTGTTCCAATTTAATGAAGCGGGAGGAGGCGCGCGAGGATGAAGGCGTTGGTGTGGGAAGGCGTGGGATTGGAGGGACTTGCGCTGCGGGAGGTATCCACCCCGGAGGTGCCGCCCGGATGGGTGCGCATCCGGGTGACCGCGGCGGCCCTGAACCATCGCGATTTGTACTTTGTGGAAGGTCGCATGCCCGTGGAACCCGGTACCGTTCTCGGTTCCGATGGCGCGGGCGTTGTGGACGCGGTGGGCGACGGGGTGACGAACGTGCGCGTGGGCGACGCGGTGCTCGTCAACCCCAGCCTTGGCTGGCCGAAGCGCAGCGATGCCCCGCCGAAGGATTTTCGCATCCTCGGCGTGCCCGACAACGGTACCTTTGCCGAGTACGTGGTGGTGCCGGCGGAGAACGCGGTGCCCAAGCCGGCGTATCTGACGTGGGAAGAGGCCGGGGCACTCCCCTTGTCGGCGCTGACGGCGTACCGGGCGCTGTTTACGCGGGCTCGCCTTCAGCCGGGGGAGACGGTGGTCATCCCGGGCATCGGCGG
>PKQU01000006.1 GCA_017577925.1 Bacillota bacterium | reverse complement strand
TGCGGCCGGGATAAGCGCTGAAAGCATCTAAGCGCGAAGCCCCCCTCAAGATCAGATTTCCCACCGGGTTAACCGGGTAAGACCCCTCGGAGATGACGAGGTCGATCGGCCCGAGGTGTAAGCGCGGTAACGCGTTCAGCCGACGGGTCCGAATCGGTCGAGGGCTTAACCCACTCCCCACCACCCCCGCGGTCCGGTTTTCAGGGTGCAACCGCACCCCAAACCCCTTGCGTTTCCTACCAACCTTGTGCTACAATCCATCCCGTGTCTGGTGACGATAGCGGAGGGGACACACCCGTTCCCATCCCGAACACGGAAGTTAAGCCCTCCAGCGCCGATGGTACTTGGGGCGCGAGCCCCTGGGAGAGTAGGTCGTTGCCAGGCACAACGCGGGAGACGGTACACCCGTCTCCCGCTTTCGCATTTTGGCCGGGAAGGAGCGGTTCGCGGTGGATTTCCTGATTCCGGTACTAACGTTCGTCGGCGGTGCGGTTTTGGGATTTCTGGTCGGGGTCGTCTATTTGCGCAAGCAGCTTTTGCGCATGCAGATGGACCCGCAGCAGTTGCAGCGGATTGCCCGCAGCATGGGCATCCAACTGAACCAAAAGCAACTGAACCAAGTGCAGCAACTGATGAAAAACTGGCAGAAGAAAAAGCGGTGAGCCGTCGCATTCCCATGCGGCCGATCAACTGACGGCAAACACAAGGGGAAATCCGTGGAGCAGATTGAGGATGAGGTTGGGGAATTTGCGCTGGGAACACCGCAGAAAGTCACTGATCAACGCCGTTTCGGATACGGCGACGCCGTGGGCATACTGGCCCCACAGTTCCGGCTCATAGCGGCAAAGGATGCCCAGCATGTACATGAGGCAGACGTGGGCACAGGCTTCGGGCAGCAGATGGCTGCTTCTCCGTTCCAGCAGCAGGTAGGGCTGGCCTTGCACATCGTAACGAATCAGCCGGTTTTCAAAGTCGACGGATCCGTCTTCGCCGTCCGCCGCCGGCAGCGCAGGATGATTCCACTGCAGCGTGAAAGTGGCGGGCTGGGTTGTGGTACTACCCAGGGAGAAGGTTCCCGCGCCGATGCGGTGCTGGTTGAGCAGGTCGACGAAACGCGAAGCGGTGACGTGCCAGAAGTCGAGAACCGACGTGGGCACGTCGACGGTTACCCGGTTTCCTTCGCGGCGCGCAGCTATAGGCAGGCATGAAGGGGTACCGACCAGCCGCATGTAGCTGTGGCGAAGGTCGGGGATGAGGGCCAGCAATCGGCGCGGTGTCTGTTCCGCCATCCGTGCCTCATCGGGTGCGCTGCAGGCGGTGGCAAACAGCGGGAAGAGCCCCTCGCGTTGCGGCTGGCACGAATCGTCGAGGAACCGATACTGACGGGCCTTTCGCCGTCGCGTGGAGAGGCCGTGCTGCAGGACGCGGGTGTTGCGCGGGTAAGCGGGATCGCTGGCAATCAGGACGGCCTTGATCAAGGAAACCATGCCGTAATACAAGAGAAGCGGCTTGACGAGGAGGTCGCTTTGCGCCGCCGCGCGATAATATTCCCGCGCCTGCTTGATGGCAAAGATAAAACGTTCTGTGTTTTGAAAAGCGTACATTTTTGCATTTTCCGTGCGATTTTGTTCGTATTGGCGTTGCAAAAAGTCTTGGACGATCGGTTCGCTTTCAAACCAGACGAATGTGGCCCACATGGTCTGATAAGGATCTTCACATACAATTTTCTTGACAAGCATGTGGACCCTCCTTATATTCGAGTCACCAGACGAATGTGATTTCCGAACGTTTGTCGAATTTTGCTTGACAGGGTGTGCCCCCTTTGGTACACTCTCGATAATATCAATGCACCAAATTGCTGGATGCCATGCGATTGTTCATACCATGCCGGACAAAGGATGGGAAGCACGATGTGGGAAGAAAAGTTCGGGAAAGAGGGCTTAACGTTTGACGATGTGCTGGTAGTGCCGATGAAATCGGACATCTTGCCGCGTGATGCTGATGTTTCGACGCGCCTCAGCGACAAGCTAAAGCTGAATATCCCGCTTTTGAGCGCGGCGATGGATACGGTGACGGAGGCCCCGATGGCCATCGCCATGGCCCGGGAAGGCGGGCTCGGCGTCATTCACAAGAACATGTCCATCGAAGAGCAGGCCGAAGAAGTGGACAAGGTGAAGCGTTCGGAAAGCGGTGTCATCACCAATCCGTTCTACTTGACGCCCGACCACAAGGTGTACGATGCCGAGGCGCTGATGGCCAAGTACCGCATTTCCGGGGTGCCGATCGTCGACGAGAACAAGCGCCTGGTGGGAATCATCACCAACCGTGACCTGCGGTTCGTCCGCGACTATTCCACGCCGATCCGTGAGGTAATGACAAAGGAGAACCTCGTGACGGCGCCGGTGGGCACAACGCTGAAAGAGGCGGAGGCCATCCTGCAGAAGCACAAGATTGAGAAGCTGCCGCTGGTCGACGAAAACTTCGTCCTGAAGGGCCTCATCACCATCAAGGACATCGAAAAGGCCGAACAGTACCCCAACGCGGCCAAGGACGCGCAGGGCCGGCTGGTGGTCGGTGCCGCCGTCGGCGTGTCCCGCGATACGATGGAACGGGCGGAAGCCCTTGTCGCCGCCGGTGTTGACGTGCTCGTCGTGGACACGGCGCACGGGCATTCCAAGGGCGTCATCGAGACGGTAAAGGCCCTGCGCAAGCGCTTCCCCGATCTGGACATCATCGCCGGCAACGTGGCCACCGGAGAGGCGACGCGCGATCTCATCGAAGCGGGCGCCACGGCGGTGAAGGTGGGCATTGGGCCCGGGTCCATCTGCACGACGCGGGTCGTGGCCGGCATCGGTGTGCCGCAGGTGACAGCCATTTACGATTGCGCGACGGTGGCGCGGCAGTACGGCGTGGCCATCATCGCCGACGGTGGCATCAAGTATTCGGGAGACATCGTCAAGGCCATTGCCGCCGGTGCCGACGCGGTGATGATTGGCAGCCTGTTTGCCGGGACCGACGAGAGCCCGGGCGAGTTTGAAATCTACCAGGGCCGTCGGTTTAAGGTCTACCGCGGAATGGGTTCCATCGGGGCAATGAAGGCGGGCAGTAGTGACCGCTACTTCCAAGAAAACGCGCAGAAGCTGGTTCCCGAGGGCATCGAGGGGCGCGTGCCCTACAAGGGACCCTTGCACGAGGTGGTGTACCAGCTGATTGGTGGCCTGCGGGCGGGTATGGGGTATACCGGATGCCGGACGATCGAGGAACTGAAAACGAAAACGCGTTTTGTGCGCATCACCAACGCGGGCCTGCGCGAAAGCCATCCACACGACGTGCAGATCACGAAGGAGGCGCCTAACTACTCGCTTTGAACCGCTGTGCGACAGGGGAGAACCCTGTCGCTTTTTTACACCGCTCGCGGGACAAGATGGCGGCGCATGCTCCCGCGCGGGTATGGTACAATGGGGGATGTGTGAAACCGCGTGGGAGGTGCGTGGAGATGGTGCAGAGTCGGTGGCGGTTGCGCGTGCCGCGGGTCGTGTTCATCCTGCTTCTCGCGCTGGTGATCACAGCCGGTTGGACAGGTCCCACGGCCTACGCGCAGCCCCCTTTGCAGCTTGCCGCCAAGTCGGCGATTCTCGTCGAAGCGGAAACGGGGAAAATCCTCTACAAATACAACGAAAATCTGCCGCTGCCTCCCGCCAGCATGACGAAGATGATGACCGAATACCTCGTGTTGGAGGCGATCAAGCAGGGCAAGATTTCATGGGAGGACAGGGTCACCACCGACGAATACGGTTATTGGATGGGACGCCATGGCGGTTCGCGCGTGTTCTTGAACCTCGGCGAAGTGCGCACCGTGCGCGAGCTGTACACGGCGATGGCCGTCTACTCGGCCAATGACGCCACGGTGATGCTGGCCAGGCACGTGGCGGGATCGGAGGCGGCCTTCGTCGAGCAGATGAACAAAAAGGCAAAAGCGCTGGGGATGACCCACACGCATTTCGTTACCAGCACGGGCTTCCCGTTGAAGGACATTCCCGCCCAGTTCCGTCCGCCGGGGAACGGCGACAACCAGATGTCGGCGCGGGATGCGGCAATCCTGGCCCGCCGGCTGCTCATGGATTATCCGGAGGTACTGGAGTTTTCCAGCATTCCCAAGGCGGTGTTTCGCGAAGGGGAAGCCAACCCGATACAGATGGCGAACTGGAACTGGATGTTGCCCGGTTTGGTGGCGCAGTATCCCGGTGTGGACGGGCTGAAGACGGGCCACACCGAGCAGGCCGGATACTGTTTCACTGGCACCGCCCAGCGGGACGGCATGCGCCTGATCAGCGTGGTGATGGGGACCTCCTCCGAGTTGGCGCGGTTCCAGGAGACGGCCAAGCTGTTCGACTACGGGTTCAGCCAATTTGAAGTCAAAACCCTCTTCAAAGGAAAGGAGCCGGTGAAGGGCTACGAAACGGTTCCGGTGACCAAGGGGGTAGACCTGGAGGTTCCGGTTGTCCCCGAGCGTGACGTGGTCGCCGTTGTGCGCAAAGGGGATGAAAGCGCGCCGTCGCCGCGGGTAAGCGTGGCGGAGGTGGTGGCTCCGGTCAAGCAGGGACAAGCGGTGGGCACGATCAAAGCGGTTGCCGCATCGGGCGGGGACGAGTACCTGACGCCGGAGGCCGGTGCGGTGAAGCTGATCGCCCAAGAGGACGTGGAGGAAGCCGGATGGCTCCGCCTCTTCTTCCGTAGTGTCAAAAACGCCCTTGCCGGCCTGTTTTCCAGCATCGTAGAGGCCGTCACGGGAGCGTTTTGAGGTGAGGGGCATGTCGCTCGGCATGCAATGGGCGCTGGTGATCGTGCCGTCGATTGTGTTTGTGTTGCTCGCCGTTGGCGGGTTCTTCATGTTTCGCGCGTTTTTGCGCAACTGGCCGCGGCAGGAGCGGGGAGACGAGTGAGATTCCGGGCGGACATATCCGATCCAGTTGGTTGCCTATGCTCATCCCATTGGGTAAAATAACGGTAATGACGAGCTTGGCATGGCGGATTCGACATACCGGGAACGGACCACACCAGAGGAGTTAGGAGGAACGAGCCATGGTGGAAGTGGGTACCACGCGCGTCAAGCGTGGCATGGCGGAGATGCAAAAAGGCGGCGTCATCATGGACGTCACCAACGCGGAGCAGGCGAAGATCGCCGAAGCGGCTGGTGCGGTGGCCGTGATGGCCCTCGAGCGCGTACCGGCGGATATCCGCGCGGCGGGTGGCGTGGCACGGATGGCCGACCCACGGGTCATCGAAGAGGTGATGAACGCCGTTTCCATCCCGGTGATGGCCAAGTGCCGCATCGGGCATTACGTGGAGGCGAAAATACTCGAGGCCCTTGGCGTCGACTATATCGACGAGAGCGAAGTGCTGACGCCGGCCGACGATCGGTTCCATATCAACAAGCACGAGTTTACCGTGCCCTTCGTTTGCGGGGCGCGCGATCTCGGCGAAGCCCTGCGCCGCATCGGTGAGGGTGCCTCGATGATCCGCACGAAGGGCGAGGCGGGCACGGGGAACATTGTTGAAGCGGTGCGCCACATGCGGACGATGCAGGCGCAAATCCGCAAGGTGCAGAACATGTCGCCCGACGAGTTGATGGCTGAAGCCAAGGCCCTGGGGGCGCCGTACGAGCTGTTGAAGTATGTCCACGAGCATGGGCGCCTGCCGGTGGTCAACTTTGCCGCGGGTGGCGTAGCCACGCCGGCCGACGCGGCGTTGATGATGTACCTCGGCGCCGACGGTGTGTTTGTCGGGTCGGGGATCTTCAAGTCGGAAAACCCCGAGAAGTACGCCCGGGCCATCGTTGAGGCGACGGCGCACTATGATGACTACGAGCGGCTGGCCCATCTTATGAAAGGGCTGGGCGGCGCCATGAAGGGAATCGACATCGCCTCCCTCGGCGAGGACCAGCGTTTGCAGGAGCGCGGATGGTAGGGATGCAGCAATGAACATCGGCGTATTGGCGTTGCAAGGGGCCGTAGCGGAGCACATTCGGATGCTGGAGAAAGCCGGGGCGCGCGCCATTCCGGTCAAGCGCGCCGAAGAGATTCCGGCCTTGGACGGGCTGGTGATCCCCGGTGGCGAAAGCACGACCATCGGCCGGTTGATGAAAAAATACGGCATTGACGAGGAAGTACGCGAATTTTCCGCGCAGGGCAAGCCCATTTTTGGGACCTGCGCCGGCCTGATCGTGCTGGCCAAGCGCATTGCCGGACAAGACGAGACCTACTTGGGTCTCATGGACATCACCGTGGAGCGTAATGCGTTCGGTCGGCAACGGGAGAGTTTCGAGACGGATTTGCCGGTGGCGGGTGTGGCCGACCGGTTCCGGGCCGTTTTCATCCGGGCGCCGTACATCCGGGAGGTCGGCGAAAATGTGGAGGTGCTGTCCAAGTTTCAGGACCGGATTGTTGCGGCGCGACAAGGCCACCTGCTCGCCACGGCTTTCCACCCGGAACTGACGGACGACGAACGCGTGCACGCATATTTCCTGCAAATGGTGAACGAATCTGCGTAAGTTGGTGCACATGGTGGGTCTCCCGTCCCAGGCCGGGGCGGGAGTTTTCGTTTCCCATGGCAACAAAGGAGGGATCTTGATGCTGGATGTAAAACGCCTGCGCCACGATCTGGACGGCGTCAAGCGCGCCTTGGCACGGCGTGGCGCCGTTCCGGCGGAACTTGACCGGTTTGTGGAGCTTGATACCGCCTGGCGGGCTTTGGTGGCGGAAAGCGACCAGTTGAAACACCAGCGCAACGAAGTTTCCCAGGAAATTGCCCGGCTCAAGCGCGCCGGGGAAGACGCCGAGGCGCGCATCGCCGAAATGCGCCAGGTTTCCGATCGGATCAAGGAGCTGGACGAGCGCATTCGCCAACTGGAGGCAGAAATCGACGAACTGCTCTTGTCCATTCCCAACGTGCCGCACGAAACGGTGCCCGATGGCGCTTCGGATGCCGACAATGTCGAAGTGCGCCGTTGGGGTGAGCCTCCCACCTTTGCTTTCGATCCGAAGCCCCATTGGGAGCTGGCGGAGCGCCTGGGCATCCTGGATTTCGAGGCGGCGGCAAAGGTGACGGGCAGCCGGTTCGTGTTTTACAAAGGGCTTGGCGCTCGTCTGGAACGCGCGCTGATCAATTTCATGATCGACCTGCATGTGCGCGAGTTTGGCTATGAAGAGGTCTTCCCGCCCTATCTGGTCCACCGCCACAGCATGATCGGCACCGGTCAGCTCCCGAAATTCGAGGAGGACGCCTTCCGCGTCGTGGACAGCGACTACTATCTCATCCCGACGGCCGAGGTGCCGGTGACCAACCTGCACCGCGAGGAGATTCTGGGCCCAGACGACCTGCCCAAGAAATACGTCGCGTACAGCGCCTGTTTCCGCGCCGAGGCCGGGGCGGCGGGTCGCGACACGCGCGGGCTCATCCGCTTGCACCAGTTCAACAAGGTGGAGCTGGTGCAGTTTGTGAAACCGGAAGACTCCTATGAGGCCCTAGAGGCGCTTACCGCGCAGGCAGAGACGGTGCTCCAGCGCCTGGGCCTGCCGTATCGCGTGGTGGCGTTGTGTGCCGGCGACCTCGGGTTTGCCGCAGCCAAGACCTATGACATCGAGGTGTGGCTGCCTTCCGCCGGCACCTACCGCGAAATCTCCTCCTGCAGCAATTTCGAGGATTTCCAAGCGCGTCGTGCACAGATTCGTTTCCGCCGCGCACCAAAGGCCAAGCCGGAGTTCGTGCACACGCTTAACGGATCGGGGCTGGCTGTGGGGCGCACGGTGGCGGCCATTCTGGAAAACTATCAACAGGCGGATGGCAGTGTGGTCATCCCCGAGGCGCTGCGCCCGTACATGGGCGTCGAGGTGATCGCGCCTCCGGCTGACTGAGGCGGAAGCGGCAGCTTTTGGCGGCCGGTTGCGTTTTGCCGGCCGCCGTCGTATGATAAAAATGTGGGAAGGTATGCGGAGAGGTACCCAAGTGGCTGAAGGGAGCGGTCTTGAAAACCGCCAGGCGCCTTCGCGGCGCGCGTGGGTTCGAATCCCACCCTCTCCGCCAGATGATGGGCCCGTAGCTCAGTTGGATAGAGCAGCGGTTTCCTAAACCGCGTGTCGGAGGTTCGAGTCCTCTCGGGCCCGCCAGTCTTGATATATCGCGGTTTTTTGGTTGTGTACATCGCACGGAAAAACCGAAAAACCGTTTCGGTTCGTTCAACCGCAGCGGCACCCGTGTTTCATAGAAGAGGGGGTCGCTGTTTTCTTATGTTCGACGTTGTCTCGTGGCAGGACGCCATAGAGGAGTTTCTCCTCACCAGGCAGGCGGAAGCCGTGCGCCGCGCACACTGGCCGACTACCGAAAGCACCTGTCGCGCTTTTTCGACGAATGCCCCGACGCGTGGCCCAGCTTCATGGCGTTGAAGAAGGCCGTGGTCAACCACTTCGCTGCCCTGCGCGACAAGTCGGCCACCTACTACAACCTGCGCCGCGAATACCTCAAGGCCTTCTTCGCGTGGTGCGTGCAGGAAGGCTACCTGCCCAAAAACCCCATGGACGGCATCAAGAAGCGCAAGAATGAGGGTGTTCCGCGCAGTTTGGACGAAGAAACCATCAAACGGCTTTTGTCATTGCCGAACCGGAATACCTACACGGGTCTGCGTGACTATGCGTTGATTCTCTTTCAACTGGATACGGGGGCAAGGCCCGGTGAAGCCTTGCAGCTTCTTCCCACGCATTTCAACCTTGCTGCATTTGAAGTTGTGATTCCTTCCACGGCGGCCAAAACAAGAACGGCGCGCACGGTTGTAATCAGCCCGCAGACGGCCAAGGCCGTGCACAAGCTCCTGTCGGTGCGGCCAAAGGACTGGACGGACGACGTGCCGGTATTCGCTTCAGCGAACGGCCGTCCGCTCACGCCTAACGGGTGGTCGCAACGCCTTCAGCAATACAGCGAAGCGCTAGGTTGCAGGGTGACGGCTTACATGTTCCGACATACGTCAGCGCTCCTGTTCCTGCGCGGGGGCGGCAACGTTTTCGCCCTTCAGCGCCAGCTCGGCCATGCGTCGCTGGTGATGACCAAGCGCTACGTGCACCTGACCAATGCCGACTTGCACGAGCAGCACGCCATGGCGTCGCCGGTGGCGCGTATCCTGCCGCGACGTACAAGACTTCGGAAAATCAAGTAAATGACGTAGAGAGTACTATGGGGTATCGCATGACAATGAGAGAATACGATGCAAAAGGGGGTCGGTATAGCCGACTCCTTTTTGTACTCTCTCAGCAAAAAACCATTCCGCTTTTCCCGTCCATGGGGTTTGTTTTCGCATTGACACGAAGGCTAGGGTGTCCAAGAGGGCGGACACCCTTCGTACGCGATTCGTACGAAAGGGGTTAAGCTCAGCTTATACCCTTTGCGACGACTTTAGTTGAACGGAACTCGCTGTCAAGGTTGTCAAGGTTGTCCCGCGCATTGTCACGGTTGACAAGGTTGCGGCCATGGGGGAACCAACCGCCGGTTAGGCCGTGTCATTCCTCCGGAATCCGGACGCCTCCATGAGGGTTGTTTCTATCATGGGCTTTGTTTTTGACAGCGGGCTGCCGCGGAATTGCCGACGGTTTTCGTCGCTAATGAGGGTTGCCGCAGGGTAAAATGGGGGCAAGGGAAGGAGAAGGACAGGGAAAGAGGAGGGGCGACATGGCCGACAACCTGGTGACCAAAGACTATTTGGACGCGCGCTTGAAGGAGTTTAAGCAGGAGATTGTGCGGGAAATTGCCGAGGCAATCAATCAGCGTTTCAGCGAAGTCATCAACGCCATGATGAAGCTCAACAAGGCCATGATTGAGGACGAGTTAAGGCCCATCAGGAAAGAGTTGGCGGAACTTCGGATGGAAATCGCGGAAATGAAGCTGGAAAACAAGGAGGTCAAAGCTTACATCGAACACGCATTGGACACGTGGAGAATCGAGCTCATGAAGGTCAAAGAAGACGTCGGGATATTGAAACGCAAGGTTTTGGGCTAGGCAGGGGGCTTGCCACCGTCAACACCCCTTGCCGCGCGGCAAAAGGTCGGCAAAGGGTCTGTGCAAAACTCAGCCCCTTTGCAAGGGGAGCGGATATTGCCCGCATCCTTTGCAGCGTCGTAGTTTCGACGCGGTTTCGACGTACTTTTGCCCCGCGCGTTCTGCTTTCCGCCATAGGGGAGCAGGGGCGCTTTTTTTATGCCTCCCGAAATTCGCAAAAGGCTACAGCTCGGTAAGGAGCGCTTTTTCCTCTTCTGGCGTGAGGAGTCCCAGCACAAGCGCCATTTTGGCTAGGGCGCGGGTTTTTATCCGCTTCTGGGTGCGCTCGCTGATAAACAGCCGCTCGCAAATGGCCACCGTGCTCATGTCCTCCCAGTAGCATAGCCGGATGACTTCCCGCTCGGTCTTGGTCAAGGCCGCAAGCGCCCGGTGCACCTTTTCCACCAGCGCGCGGCGTTCCGCTTCGGTGTCCACGTTGCGCACGGCGGTCTGCTCGGTGCTGGAGTGGACGACGTTGGTTTTGCCGCTCTTCGCAAGGCTCCATACGGTGGTAATGCGCGGCTCGTAGCCGTGGTGAAAGCCTATTTGCTCGTACAGGCGGCACAGCTTGAGCATTTGAACGACGCGCCGCCGAGTTTCGCGAGAAAGCCTCATTCGCCGTCTCTCGCCTCCTTGAGATGGTCGTTGTGGCCTTGAGCAGGCTGTCGCCGTCTACGTCAAGGCTCTTGAATAGGCTGTCACCGTCTATGTCGTCAAGCCCCTTAAACAGCTCGTCAGGGTCAACCTCCATGCTCTTGAGCAGCTTGTCAATTTCGGCCTCCATGGGGTTGTTTTCGCCACGCAACAAAGCCGCAGCGCGCTCAAGCGGGAGCACGAGGAGCCAGGGGCGGCGGTCGGCGCGGATGGCCAGCGCGTCCGCCTTCTCCAGCCAGCGGTACAGTTGCTTGAAGCCGTCCCGTCGCGCCTTCACCTCCACCCGCCAGCCGCACGGAAGCACCACGTCTCCCGGAAAGCCTTCCGCCGCGCCGGAAAGCGGAACGCGCCTGCCGCCCAGAAGGCGCGCCACTTCCCGTTCACGGCGTTTCCCTTTGGCCACGCTCCTCTTCGCCATGCTCCTCACCTCATCCACCGCAATGCAGAGGGTTTCAGCACCGGCAAAATGGCCAGCTCGTGCACGCGCTTTTGGTCGGCGTCGCGCAGCGCAATCGTTACCACTCGTTCGAGGGAACCCTTAGTGGAACGCTTCACTTCGTCAAAGGCTTTGGCCGCTTCTTCCGGCGTGGAGGCTTCGGCCACGGTGCGGCCGTCCACCAGCACGCGGTAGGGCGCGCGGAAGGAGGCGATGTGGCGCAGGAAGGCCGCCTTCAACCGGTGCACAATGGCGTCCTTGTGCGCGCGCAGCCGCTCAAGGATGCTGTCAATGTTGGGCGGCAGGCTGTTAGGGTCGTAGCCCACCTTCAGCGCGTCGCCGTCAAGGTACAGCTCGACGCCATGGCGTTTGCATTCCGCAAGCAGTTTGTCCACTTCGTTCATAATGCCAGGCCTCCTTTGTTTCCCCAGTCCATGGGGTTGTTTTTGCATTGGGAAAGCGGCCTAACCTGGCCACGGTGGAAAATAGGCCACGCGCAGCCTCTTGCCCTCGCCGTCCACAAGCTCCACCGTCACCGTGGTTTCGGTCGGGCCAATGCCGAGCACGGTTTTGTCGAAGGCACGCACGGCCTCGTCTTTCGTGTGTGCCTCAGCCCCTACGCGGCCATTGACCAACACGAGATAGGGCGCCCGTCCACCCTCATCGTGCTCCTGCTGGCTTTCGCCGTGCTCCTCCGATGAACGCGATGGGTGCAGCATGGCCAGCAGTTCGTCCCGATGCGCCACCAACGCCTCGCGTAGTTCTGGTGTCATCACGCCTTTTGGCGCGTCCACCATCAAGCGGCCATCGTGTACCTCCAGGCGAATGCCCAGGTGCTTGAAGAGCGAGAGGAGTTCGGCGGCGGTCATAGTTCGAACACCTCCCGCTCCTCATCCTTGCTAGCAGGTTGGGGGTCGTTGCCGAAGGTGAGTTCGAAGTCTTCGATGATAGTCCAACCTTCACGCTCGTCCTTTTTAGAAGATGGGTGCATTCTACTGTCAGTACCGTCAGTACTGTCAGCAGTTCCGGAAAAGCCTTGTGCCGCAAGGGATTTCGGGTTTTTGATTGCTGACAGTTTCACTGACAGTTGCTTATCCGTACTGTCAGTACTGTCAGTGTTACTGTCAGCATGTCCAAAGCTGAAATCCCGCACCACACCTGCATTCTCGGGTTCGGCTGACAGTGCTGACAGTACTGACGGTGTTTTGCATACTCCTTCTAAACGAATAACACGACGGCCTTTTGGTCCTTCCCGTGTAAAGGTGACTTCGATGTCCCCACCGTTGCGCAAGTCAGGGGCAAGGCGGCGAAGCCGTTTCGATACCGTTTCCGCCGAGGAGGGCCACCTTTTGCTGCGTTTGGTGTCCTCGTCAACCAGCGCGTTCAGCTCCTCCAGCAATTCCGATGCCGTGCCCGTCCAGCGTCCGCCTTCCTTTTCTAGCAGGCGGCAGATTGTTTCCGCCAGCGGGTCACCCTCCAGCGCTTCCCGCGCCATGGCGTCGTGCATGTCGTGGTAGACGCGCAGGAACGTGCCTGGCTGCCACGGAAGCGCGCCGCCCATCTCAGCAGCCACGACCCACCGCGCAAAATCCGCCATGCGGGGGGACTTGTCCAGCTTTGCCGCGTCCCAATGGCGAAGGGCTGCGCTCACCGCATCGAGGAGCGCCCCAAAGAGGCGCGGCCGGGCCTCCTCAAAACGCCGCCATAGCGTTTCCTCGTCCTGCGTCTCTTCTTCGGCAGGTCGAGGGAGCCAGACGCGAAGGGCGCGGTCGCGCAAGTCGGAACGGGTTGCGATTTCATCAATGCCGTTCGCCATTACGGGGCGTTGGACGTCGAGGATGATTTCGTCGCGGTTGCTGTACAACTCCCGCGCCGTGAATTCCACGCCGGTGGCAAGGGAGCATAGGGCGTCGCTCAGCCAGTTGGGAAGGCCGCTCAGGTTGTCGAAGGCCACTACGTGGGCGTTTGACGCGGCAATGTAGAGGTCGCGTTCATCGCGCGGCGGACGCCGTAGGGCGGCCTTGTGGGGGTCGACGAGCGCCCGAAGCATGCGCGACAGCGTCGATTTGCCCGCGCCTTGCTCGCCTTCTAGCAGCAGGACGGGGTACGGGCCGCGCGGCCGAAGCGCGCCCAGCAGCCAGGCCACCATGGCGACAAAGGCTTCTTCGTCCACGTTGGCGCGAAGGAAGCGGCGCAGGTCTTCCAGCGAACCGCCGTGCTCAGGCTCCGGCAAGGGGAGCAAGCCGCGCGGCCGCCAGAAGCGCACGGGAGGCTCGGTCACAATGCGCCAGCCGCTTGCGTCCACTTCCACGGCACGCCATGCGGCATCGCCCAGGTCGATGTACACGCGGCCGTCTACTTCGGCAATGCGGACGTGGACGGTGTGCTCCTCGCCGTCAAAGAGCGCGCGGCCTTCAAGCGTGTCAATCGCGTCCTTGACGGCTTGCGCATAAGGAGCCTTGCCCGTTTTCTCGTAGTACAAGCGCATTACCCATTGGCGGAAGCCGGTTCCACGGACGGGGTGCGTCTCACGGTGGCCGTTAACCGGCACGGTGGCGTAGGCTTCACCGTCGGGGGTGTGCCAGAGCTCGGTACCCGCTTCAATGGCCAACCGGACAAGGACGTCGGCGGTGCTTTCCCTCTTGCCGCGCTCTTGCTGCTCATTCTCCATGGCGGTTGCGGGCTTGGTTTTTTGCCCATGCCATGGCGGCGGTTCAATGCCGAGACGTTCGGCCAGTTCGGTGAACGTGCCGCTTCCGCATCCGGCAAAGCAGTGGTAAACACGCTTTTCGACGTTCACGCTAAAAGATGGGTCACGGTCGTCATGGAAGGGACACCGCGTGCTCCCATCGGCACCACGCCAGCGGACGGGGTACGGCAGCACATCTTCCACCCACCGCCGCGCCTCCTCCACGTCCTCCATGGAGTGGGAAGGCTCCGTCGCCTCTTGCGTGGACGCGGTTTCGCTGGTTGCAAGGATGGCCTCCAGGAGCCAATCCGGTAGAGGCGGCGGGTCAAGGTCGAAGATGGAGCGCCCTTCAACCCAGCGGTACTCAAGGCCGTCGGGGTGAATGCTTGGCGGGGCGACGGCATAGCCGCCATCGCCGCGCACGTCAAGGCCAGGCAGGATTTCGCCGGTGGAGTTTTTCACGCTAAAGCCGGGATGGGCGAAATACAAATGCCACCCATCGACCGTCCGCACGACGGGACAGCGGGGCACGCCTCCGCGCTTTTTCAGTTCGTGCGCCGCCTCTTCGGAATCGATGTCCACCACCACAATCCCGCTCACCGTGCCGGTAATGATGGCCCAGTTGGCGTTGGGATACTTCTCTACCCATTTGGCCACCTGTTCAGGCGTGGCAGGGTGCTCCTGCAACTCTTTCCACGTCTTAACCAAGGGTGTTTTTTGACGCGGCCAAAGGGGCATGACGGAAAGCCCTTTGGCCGCATATTGGATGGCTGGGTGTTCCATAGTCAAATTTGCCCCTTGTTGCGTTTCACGCTTCGTGTTATGATGGTGACTGAATCGAACAACGGTAGTCATGCCGTCACCCCCTCAGGCAAGAGGTCGAAGAGGGTAATTTGCGCATCGTCCTCCCGCTCGAAGTAGCGCAGTGGGAGGCAAACTTGCTCCCCATGGCCCGCGTCAAAGCGGACGCCATGGGTCAGGAAGCTGTGCAAAGGCGCGCGGTAGGTGTTTCCGGTGTCGGTTTCGCGGATTTCAATGCACTTGATGCCGCGCTTGAGGAGGTCGTCCAGCACTTCCGCCTGGATGGCGTAACCACCCACCGCGCGGAAGAAGTGGCGTGCGCGGTGCACGCGCTTTTTGAATGTGTCGCCTTCCACGCGGCCAATTGATTTGTCGCGGCACCTCACTACGAACGTGTGTTTGGTTTTCATGGAAAAGCACCTCCTATGTTTCCGCCTTAGGGCGGTTTTTTTATTGGGCTTGTGCTCTAGGTGTTTCGGCCAGCTCAGCTTTGAGCGGCCAGCCTTCGGCGTCGAACAGCTCGGTCTCCGGTACGCCCAGCGCCTCAGCAAGCTGGCGGCGCAATTTCGGCCAGGGCTTTCGGTGACCGCGTTCGACGAGCACGATGTTTGCAGGCGAGATACCCAACCGGCGGGCTAGGGCGGACTGCGAAAGGCTGGCCTCCCGGCGGTAAAACTCGATTTTCGTCATGGCGGCACCTCCATGCTCTGAGTTAATAGCAATCCTTGCTTTCATTGTACACTAACAACCGAAAAAAGTAAAGTTGAAATGTTGAAATGATATCATTGCGATACGGAAAAAGTATCGGTATACGTATACATATAAACATGTCTACTTGTAGACTCGTTAACTTGTTAACTAATTAACTTGATTTCCCGATGGTGAACGTTAACGCTACCGTGAACGGAAGAAGCTCCGGCAGCGTCATTGACGTTTTACCTATTGCCATGATTTCTTGCCTGCTGTATCATAGAGGCAACAAAGCATGAAAACCGTTGCGGTTGAACGGGCCGCGATGGCGAAAAGCCAGTCGTGGCGCGGGTTTTGGGGGACGGATGATTGCAGCGGTTTCCTAAACCGCGTGTCGGAGGTTCGAGTCCTCTCGGGCCCGCCAGCTTAGCCCTTCTCAGGGAGCTACATAGCCGATTGCGGGGAAACGGCCGGGGAACGGCCGTCTTTTTTGTGTCGTTCGCACGTGGGAAATCCTCCGGCGCGAACGGTGCGTGATCGGTTCGACAAAACAAAAACCGCGCGCGAAGATGTCGGTCGCGCGCGGGGAGCGGCGGGGTGTAGTTGACGGTGACGGTGCGGATTGCGGACCGGAATGAGCAAGACTGCTGGTTTATGCGCGAGGCGCTTGCCGAGGCGCGCAAGGCTGAGGCCATTGGCGAGGTGCCCATCGGAGCGGTCATCGTGCGGAACGGGGAAGTGGTCGGGCGGGGTCACAATTTGCGCGAGACCGGCAAGGATCCGACCCTGCATGCGGAGATGGTGGCCATCCGCGAGGCGGCGTCGCGCCTCGGCGGGTGGCGGCTTCTCGGCTGCACGCTGTACGTCACCCTGGAACCGTGCCCGATGTGTGCGGGAGCCATCGTGCAGGCACGCATCGAGCGGGTGGTGTATGGCGCGCCCGATCCCAAGGCCGGTTGTGCCGGCACGCTGATGAATCTGCTGGATGAGCCGCGCTTTAACCACCAGGTGGCGGTAACGTCCGGGGTATTGGCCGAGGAGTGCGCGCAGCTTTTGCGCGACTTTTTCCGCCGGCTGCGCCGATGAGCAGCGATCGCATGGGGGGGAAAGCGAAAGCAAGGCTTGTCCGGAAGACGTGCGGTCAGTCGGCGCGGTCGAGAAACAGCTCCGTTACCCGCGTGACGTTGCCGCGCCGCTTTTCTTCATCGGTGGCCGGTCGGTCCAGTTCGTCGTTTTCCATGCCGGGCGCGATGGTGGGCGGGTGTTCCCGCTTGCGCCGGGGTGTTTGCGGCTCTGGGGGCTGGTTCACGCCGAGCACCTCCTTTCGCTCCATGCACGCGTTTGGTCTGCCCCGGTACCCTTTGTGGCCATTATTCCGGGGTGGATGCGGAACGCAAGGCCAGCAAGGCGGCCTCCTCGTCGGGAGTGAGGGGCCGGTATTCCCCCGGCGAGAGCGCCTCATCCAGGAAAAGCGGGCCGATGCGGATGCGCTTGAGGTGCAGCACGCGACGGCCGATGGCGGCAAACATGCGTTTTACCTGGTGGTATTTCCCCTCGATCAGGGTAACGGCGACGCGCGGATTCGTCCCGCCTTCCAGCACCCTTAGTTTGGCCGGTTTCGTCAGGGTACCGTCGTCAAGCACCAGCCCTTGTTCAAAGGCCAATTTTTCGGCCTCGCCGATCGGCCTATCCAGCACGGCGATGTATTCCTTCTCCACTTTTCGCCGCGGAGACAGGATGGCGTGGGCCAATTTGCCGTCGTCCGTGAGGAGCAGAAGGCCTTCGGTGTCTTTGTCCAGGCGGCCGACGGGGAAAACCCGCTTGGCCAGGTACGGATCGAGCAGGCCGTTGACGGTGGGGTGGGAGCGGTCTTCGGTGGCGGTGATCACGCCGGGCGGTTTGTTCATCATCAGGTACACATGTTCCCGGTATTCCACATCGTGTCCCGCCACGGCGATGAACTGTGTTTCCGGATCGACGTGCATGCCCGGATCAAACGCCGGCTCGCCGTCAACGGTCACGAGCCCTTCCTTGATCAGCTTTTTGACTTCCTTTCGCGTACCGAATCCCGATGCCGCGAGAATTTTGTCCAGACGCGCTTTGGCCATCACCCATGCTTCCTTTCTGTAGGGGTCTGCTCCTTCACTCTAAAGCAAATGGACCGTCCATGCAATCCGGATGCCGATGGATTTTGTCGGCAGGGTCTTGATTTTCATTGGACGCTCTGCTATTATTATTGGTGCGTTCAGCCGGAAGCGATGGTACGCGGAGAGGTGTCCGAGTGGTTGAAGGAGGCGGTCTCGAAAACCGTTAGGTCGGTCAAACCGGCCTCGTGGGTTCGAATCCCACCCTCTCCGCCATACATACCTGCGAAGGGCGGCGGCTTGCCAGTGAACGGGCAAGCCGCTTTCGTCGTGTCCATTTCAAAAGGGTTACGGGATTTGCCATTGATTCACTCCCATTTCGATGGTAAACTATACGTGCCGTGCTAGACGGGGAGGTAGCGGTGCCCTGTAACCCGCAATCCGCTATAGCGGGGTCGAAGCCTGTCCGAGGTACCCGTTTGTCGAGGCTGGCCCAAGTCGGGGGGCGTTGACAATCGGGTCCTGCGCAACGGGAACCCGTGAACCCGGTCAGGTCCGGAAGGAAGCAGCCGTAAGCGGGTCACCCCGTGTGCCGCAGGGGCGCCTGGTTCGAGCCTCTCGCTTGGGTAACGCTCGGGTGACGCGGTATCGAAGACAGGTGCACGGCACAATCCTCGCCGTACACCACCACTTGGCCAGCGAGCCAGGTGGTGTTTTTTGTTTTAATCTAGAATACCTTGCCAAAGATTCATCAAAAGAAGAGAATAGAGAATGAGGAAACGAAACGGTATACAAACGGAAGGGTCTGTTTCTGATGTTGGGGGTGACGGGGTGGGACACGTTCAGGTTCGGACCAGGATTCCCGTATCCGCATTTCAAGATTGGATTTATCGTTCCGATTACGCCCTGATCCTCACCGATCGGAAAGGGATGGTCCGAGGGGTAAGCGAACTTTTTTTGCGCGTGACGGGGTACCAGGCCCCCGATGTGCACGGGCATTTGCTCGACGCCTTTGTGCACGGCGTTGTGGAGCAGCCGGTGTTTCGCACGTTGGCGGAGCGCGCAACGACTACTTTCGTACATCCCGTGCCGGTGGTCGAACTTCGCTGTTCCGATGGAAGCACCAGGCGGACGCGTGTGTACGTGTCGGAAGTGGTGTCCGACTTGTTTGCCGATGGGTATCTCTTTGTGTTCCCTGATGCGAGTCCCGCCCAAATTTCTTTGCCCGAAACGTTTTTCCGTCGTCTGCTTTCCGACATCAACCTCGGCATTGTGCTCATCAATCGCGACGGCCGCATTGTCGAAGTCAGTCACATGGCCTGCGAGATTTTCGGCTTGGCCAAGCACAAGTTGATCAACGCCAACGTGGACGACGTGTTGGCCGATTTGCCCGAAGAACACCGAATTTTGCGAAGAACACTGCTCGAAGGAGTGAAGGTCAAAAATTACGCCATTACCTGGAACAACGGTACCCGGCGCTACGACCTTCTCATCGATTCGGATACCATCCGAGACGAGCAGGGGAACGCGATTGGGGCGTATCTGGTGCTCAAAGACGTGACCAATCTTCGCTCACTGGAGGAGCAGATCCAACGGCACGACCGTTTGGCCATGATTGGACAGATCGCCGCGGGTACGGCCCACGAGATCCGCAATCCGCTCACGTCGATCAAAGGATTTGTGCAGATGCTGCGCCATTCGCTGGAGGAAAAGGGGCTCCAAAAGGAAAAGCAGTTTACCGAGATCATGTTGAACGAACTGAACCGCATAAATGCCTTGGTGAGCGAGTTGCTCCTGCTCAGCAAACCCCGCGACGTGCAATACCAGCTGGTCGATCTCAACCACGTGCTGGCCGACATCATGCCCATCGTACGCAGCGAGGCGCTGCTGCACGGCATCGAGGTGGTGGAACACCTCGACGGGAAATTGCCCATGGTGATTGGGGACAGCGAGTTATTAAAACAGGTGTTTCTCAACATTTGCAAAAACGGCATTGAAGCGATGGGCAGTGAGGGTGCCCTGACCATTTCCTATCGCATTGACGAAAAGGAGAAGACGGTGAGCATCGACATTCACGATACCGGTCCGGGCATTCCGCCCTACGTTTTGGACAAAATCTTCGATCCGTTCTTCACCACGAAGGAAAACGGAACCGGGTTGGGGTTGCCCGTCTGTCAACGCATCATCCACGATATCGGCGGATCCATTTGCGTGTCGACAAAAGGGTTCGGCACGACCTTCCACATCATCATCCCGATTTCCGTGACGTGAGCGCGTCAGTGCATGGCCGCCCTGCCGTTTGGCGTCCATCGCGGTCCCGCGGTATAATAAAATGAACGATGTCGAACGAACCGGAGTGGTCGGCCGTGAGCTACCGCGCGTTGTATCGGGTGTGGCGTCCCCAGCGCTTTGCCGATGTCGTGGGGCAGGAACACGTGACGCGAACGTTGCAAAATGCGTTGCGCGACGGTCGAATTGCCCACGCGTACCTTTTTGCGGGCCCGCGGGGAACCGGAAAGACCAGTACGGCCAAGATCTTGGCCAAGGCCGTCAATTGCGAACAAGGGCCGGCTCCGGAACCCTGCAACCGCTGTGCGGCCTGCGAGGGCATTGCCGCCGGTTCGGTAGTGGATGTCGTAGAAATTGACGCGGCGTCCAACCGTGGCGTGGACGAAATTCGCGATATCCGCGAGCATGTCAAGTTTGCCCCCACCCAGGTCCGCTACAAGGTGTATATCATCGACGAAGTGCACATGTTGACCACGGAGGCCTTCAACGCCCTGCTCAAGACGTTGGAAGAACCCCCTGCTCATGTGCTGTTCATTCTTGCCACCACCGAACCGCACAAATTGCCGGCCACCGTGGTGTCCCGGTGCCAGCGCTTTACGTTTCGGCGTATCGGTCTGGTTGACTTGGTGAAGCAGTTGCGGACGATCTGCGCCGAAAACGGCGTGGAAGCGGACGAGCGTGCCCTCGTGCGCTTGGCGCGCGCGGCGGACGGCGGCATGCGCGATGCCCTCAGCCTATTGGACCAGGTTTTTTCTTTTTGCTCGTCGCGCATCACCGTTGAGGACGTGATGGCGGTGACGGGGGGCGTTGATGAGGAAGCCGCCGTTCGGTTGCTCTCCCTCCTGATCCGTGGGGATGTTGCCGGCGTGGTGGAAGGATTGGACGACCTTATTGCCCAAGGGAAAGATCCGGAGCGCGTCACGAAGGAGCTCCTCGAGCTGTGCCGCGAGCTGCTCCTCATCCGTGTGGCACCCGACATGCCGGAAGTGCGCGAGCGGGTGCAGGGCGACGAGACCCTTGCCGCTCTGGCCGAAGCGGTCGCGGTGGAACGGCTGTTTGCCATCATCGAGGAGCTGACGCGCGCCCAAGCGGAAATGCGTTGGATTCCGCACGGACGGATTCTGCTGGAAATGGTTTTGGTGAAACTGGCGCGCGCCTCCGGCAAGCCTTCGCCGGCGGTCGCGCCTGCGGACGGCGAAAACGCGGCGCTCATCCAGCGCATTGCGGCTTTGGAGGCGCGGTTACGGCAGGTGGAAGACGAGCTCAAGCGCGTGCGCAACGAGCGAAGCGGCATGGGGACGGCGGCATCGCCGGCGTCGGAGCCGTCGCCGGTGACCGCTTCCCGCCGTCCCCACGACGAGGCGCGCGTGCCGTGGGCGCAGGTGGAGGCGGTGGTGCGCGCGGCGACGCCGGATCGGTTGGCCGAGGTCGTCAAGCTGTGGCCAAAGGTGTTGGCTGTGGTGAAAGCGCGCAGCCTGCAGGTGCATGCCCTGTTGGTGGATGGGCGTCCGGTAGCCGCGTCGGCCGATGGCGTGGTGGTGGCGTTTAAAAACCAGTTTCATCGGGATGCGACGGAAAAACCACCGCGCAAGCAGCTGATCGAAGAGGCACTGCGCGACGTTTTGGGACGCGCCTGCCGTGTGGTCACGCTGCTCGAAGATCAGTGGGTGATGCACGAGGCATCGGGCGGCGAGCGGCAGCAGGGGACAACCGCGGAGCATAGTCCGGGGGAAGACCCGATCGTTGAGGAAGCGCGGCGGCTGGTCGGCGATGACCTGGTGGAGATTCGCGAGTAGGAGGGAATCGATATGCGGTTTGGCGGCAACATGAACCAAATGATGAAACAGGTGAAGAAGCTGCAGGAGCAGATGCAGCAGATTCAGGCCGAGCTCAAAAACAAGACGGTCGAAGGGACGGCCGGGGGCGGCATGGTGACCGTCACGATGAACGGCCATAAGGAAGTGCTCGCCGTTCGCATTCAGCCGGAAGCGGTGGATCCCGATGACGTGGAAATGCTCGAGGACTTGGTGCGCGCGGCGATCAACAATGCGTTGAAGGCCGTGGACGAGCTGATCGAACGCGACATGGGGAAACTGGCGGGCGGACTCAATCTTCCTGGCTTGCTCTGAGGGGATGGCATGGTCTACCCGGAACCGATCGCCAAGCTGATTGAGGGGTTAATGAAGCTGCCCGGCATCGGCCCGAAAACCGCCGGGCGGTTGGCGTTTTTTGTGCTGAGCATGGATGAAGAAGATGTGCTGGATCTGGCCAAGGCGCTGGTCAACGCGAAGCGCCAGTTGCGCCATTGCTCCGTCTGCCAGAACATTACAGATGTCGACCCGTGTCGTATCTGCCGGGATCCGAAGCGGGATCGATCGGTGATCTGTGTCGTGCAAGACCCCAAAGATGTGGTGGCCATGGAGAAAACCCATGAGTTTCATGGGCTGTACCACGTGT
>PKQU01000063.1 GCA_017577925.1 Bacillota bacterium | reverse complement strand
CGGCAGGCTCTGGAGGAGGAGACGCGCGCCGAGCGCGCCCGCATCGCCGAATTGGAAGCCGCCTTGCCCGCCCTCGACATTGCCGATCCCTTCGGGGGCGACCTGGAGACGTACCGGGCATGCGCCGATGAGCTGGAAACGGCGCTGCGCAAGGTGGTGGACAAACTGCGCGCGGGTCGTACGCCCTTCGAGGGCGCGTAAACGGCCGTGGGTGTGGCGAGAACGATCGGTCGGCCTTGCGGTATAATAGCGGTAAACCTGTCTGCAAAGGGGTCGAACGCGATGCGAGTGGCCTTAGCCTCGGACCATGGCGGATACCGGCTGAAGGAGGAGCTCAAACCTCTGCTTGACGAGCTGGGTATTGACTATGAAGACTTCGGCTGCCACGGCGAAGAGGCCGTGGATTATCCCGATTATGCGCTTCCGGTGGCGGAGAAGGTGGCCCGCGGCGAATTTGACCGCGGCATCCTGATTTGCGGGACGGGCATCGGCATGTGCATTACGGCCAACAAGGTGCCCGGCGTGCGCTGCGCCCTGGTACACGACACCTTTTCGGCGCGGGCGACGCGGGAGCACAACGACAGCAATGTACTGGCCCTTGGGGCGCGGGTTATCGGTCCGGGCCTGGCCCGCGAGATCGTGCGCACGTGGCTCGAGACCGACTTCGCCGGTGGACGGCACGAGCGGCGTGTGAACAAGATCCGCGCCATCGAAGCGCGGCAGCTGGGCGGGTGCAGACCATGACCGAGCGGCCGACGCTTCCGGAACGCGGCGGCGCGAACGCGACGGGCGCGGCCCCGGATGCCGGCGTCGACCTGGCCGACGTGACGGCGCGCACGCAAACGGTGCTCGAGGAGCTGCAGCGGGCGGCGGGTCTCGGTCCGAACCACCTGCTCGTCGTCGGCTGCAGCACGAGCGAGGTGGCCGGGAAGCCCATTGGTACGGCCGGCAGCCTGGCCATTGCGGCGGCGATCTGGGAAGGGGTCGAGGCGGTGCGCCGGCGGCACGGCTTCCACGTGGCCTGGCAGTGCTGCGAACACCTCAACCGGGCGTTGGTCGTGGAACGCGAAACGATGGAACGCTTTGGCCTGGAGGAAGTGACCGTGGTGCCCCACCCCAAGGCCGGCGGTTCCATGGCGACGGTGGCCTACGAGCGCATGCGCGACCCGGTGGTGGTGGAAGCGGTGCGCGCCCACGCCGGGGTGGACATCGGCGACACCCTCATCGGCATGCACCTGCGTCCGGTGGCCGTGCCGGTGCGCCCGTCGGTACGCCAGATCGGACAAGCCCACGTGACGATGGCCCGCACGCGCCCCAAGCTCATCGGCGGGGAGCGGGCTGTCTACCGGCGACAGGATGTGCCCCATCTCGCTCCTGCGCACCCCAACGAAGTCTGAGGAAGAGGAGGAACCTTCGTGGAACACTTGCGCAAACAGGACCCCCAGGTGGCGGAAGCGATTGAACGGGAGCTGAAGCGGCAGCAGCACAACATCGAGCTCATTGCGTCGGAAAACTTCGTCAGCCGCGCCGTGCTGGAAGCGATGGGCACGGTGCTCACGAACAAGTACGCCGAAGGGTATCCCGGTCGCCGCTATTACGGCGGGTGCGAGCACGTCGACGTCGTGGAGGAACTGGCGCGCGAACGGGCCAAGCAGCTGTTCGGTGCCGAGCACGCCAACGTGCAGCCCCATTCGGGAGCGCAGGCGAACATGGCCGTCTACCATGCGCTGCTGGAGCCGGGCGATACCGTGTTGGGGATGAACCTCTCCCACGGCGGCCACCTGACCCACGGCAGCCCGGTGAACTTCTCGGGGGCGCTGTACAACTTCGTGGCCTACGGCGTCGACCCGGAAACACACCGCATCGACTACGACGAGGTGCGCAAGCTGGCTCATGCCCACAAACCGAAGCTGATCGTCGCCGGAGCCAGCGCGTATCCACGGATTATCGATTTCGCGAAGATGCGCGAGATCGCCGACGAGGTCGGGGCCTACCTGATGGTGGATATGGCCCACATTGCCGGCCTCGTGGCCGCCGGGCTCCATCCCAGCCCGGTGCCCTACGCGCACGTGGTGACGACGACGACCCACAAGACCCTGCGCGGGCCGCGCGGCGGCCTCATCCTGTGCCGGGCCGATCTGGCCAAGGCCATTGACAAGGCGGTCTTCCCCGGCATCCAGGGCGGCCCCCTCATGCACATCATCGCCGCCAAGGCCGTCGCCCTCGGCGAAGCGCTGAAGCCGTCCTTCCGCGACTACGCCGCCCGCATCGTGGCCAACGCCAAAAAGCTGGCCGAGGCGCTCCTTGCGCGCGGGTTTGTGCTCATCTCGGGCGGCACGGACAACCACCTCATCCTCGTCGACGTGCGCAACCTCGGCCTGACCGGCAAGCGCGCCGAGGCGCTCCTCGACGAGGTGGGCATCACCGTCAACAAAAACACCATCCCCTACGACCCGGAAAGCCCCTTCGTCACCAGCGGCATTCGCATCGGTACGCCGGCCGTCACCACGCGCGGCTTCGACGAGGCGGCGATGGTGGAGATCGCCGACATCATGGCCGCGGTGCTCAAGAACCCCGACGATGCCGCGGTGAAAGCGGAAGCCCGCGCCCGGGTCAAGGCCCTGTGCGAACGGTTCCCGCTGTACCCCGATCTGGGTTGAGGGCAGGCCGCGGGAACCGGTTGTGCTGCCGGCGAAGGCCGGCTTTTCTTTTTGCGTAGGTAGGGGTAACGCACGCCTTGCCCGTCCCCCGAGGGCCGACGCACGGCCGCGGGCGGGCCCCGTTGCCTGCCAGGCCGGTCCGCAGAGGGGTATGTCCTTATTGGTGGGAAGGCCGGTCCCGATTTGGTATAATGGGTCGGAGTGCGAATCGAGACAGGAGGAAACGAAGCGATGAGCCGCGTCTATGTATTTGATCATCCCCTCATCCAGCACAAGCTGACGCATATCCGCGACAAGAACACGGGAACGAAGGAATTTCGCGAGCTCGTGGAAGAAGTGGCCATGCTGATGGCCTACGAGATCACCCGCGACCTTCCCTTGGAAGAGGTGGAGATCGAGACGCCCGTCGCCCCGGCAAAGGCCAAGGTGCTGGCGGGGAAGAAGCTGGGCCTCATCCCTATCCTGCGCGCCGGCCTGGGTATGGTGGACGGAATCCTGCGCCTCATTCCCGCGGCCAAGGTGGGGCACATCGGCCTCTACCGCGACCCGGACACCCTGCAGCCGGTGGAGTACTATGTCAAGTTGCCGACGGATATTGCCGAGCGCGACCTGATCGTCATCGATCCGATGCTGGCCACCGGCGGCTCGGCGGCGGCCGCGCTGGCGGCGCTCAAAAAGCGGGGCGCGCGCAACCTGAAGCTGATGTGTCTCATCGCCGCGCCGGAGGGCATCGCCCGCGTGCAGGAGGAGCATCCCGATGTCGACATCTACGCCGCCGCCGTCGACGAGCGGCTGAACGAGAAAGGGTACATCGTGCCGGGTCTGGGCGACGCCGGTGACCGCCTCTTCGGGACAAAGTAAGAGGGGAACCGGCCCCCTGCGGCGCACGGCTGCCGGTGCAACGACCGCGGCAAAAGGGAGGGAGGCGCGATGACGGCGCGCATCCGTGTCATGACCGTGTTTGGCACGCGGCCCGAGGCGATCAAGATGGCGCCCCTCGTGCAGGCGTTGCGCCGCGTGCCCGACGAGATTGAACCGATCGTTTGCGTGACCGCCCAGCACCGCGAGATGCTGGACCAGGTGCTGGAGATCTTCGACATCCGGCCCGATTACGACCTCAATGTGATGCAGCCCCGCCAGAGCCTGATCGACATCACCACGCGCGTGCTGACGGGCATGGACGACGTGCTGGCCGATGCCCGGCCCGACATTGTCCTCGTCCACGGCGACACCACCACCACCTTTGTCGCCGCCCTGGCTGCCTTTTACCGCCAGATCAAGGTGGGCCACGTGGAAGCCGGGCTGCGGACGTGGAAGAAATACGCCCCGTTCCCGGAAGAGCTCAACCGCCAGCTCACCGGCGTGCTGGCCGACCTGCACTTTGCCCCCACGGCGTGGGCGGCAGAAAACCTGCGCCGCGAAAACAAGCCGGAGGCGACCATCTTCGTCACCGGGAACACCGTCATCGACGCGCTGCACACGACGGTGCGGGAGAATTGGCGCCACCCGGTGATGGACCGCCTGGACGGGCGCGACCTGGTGTTGGTGACGGCGCACCGCCGCGAAAACCTGGGAGCGCCGATGCGCCGCATGTTCCGCGCCATCCGTCGCCTGGCCGACGCCCATCCGGACATCGCCGTGGTCTACCCGGTGCACCTGAACCCCGCGGTGCGCGAGGCGGCACAGGAAGTGCTCGAGGGGCATCCGCGCATCCACCTGATCGAACCCCTCGATGTTCTGGACTTCCACAACTTCCTGGCCCGCGCTCGCCTGGTGCTGACCGACTCCGGCGGCGTGCAAGAGGAGGCACCGGCCTTCGGTGTACCGGTGCTCGTCATGCGCGAGACGACGGAACGACCCGAGGGCGTGGAGGCCGGCACGCTGAAGCTGGTGGGCACCGACGAGGAACGCATCTTCCAGACGGCGCACCAGCTGCTGACCGACGCGGCCGCCTACGCGGCGATGGCCAAGGCGGCCAATCCCTTCGGCGACGGCCGTGCCTCCGAACGCATCGTCGCGGCCATCCTGTACGCCTTCGGGCGGCGCTCCGCTCCTCCGGCCCCCTTTGTGCCGGTTCAAACGGTCACCTCTTGAGTGTGAGGCGATGCAACCTCTCACCGTTAGCTGACGTCTATCTTCATTGGGGAACGCGTACCGGGACGCATGGACGTGTCCATCGAGGAAGAACCGCGAGAAGCCGACAGAGATGAAACCAACAAGGGGAGGAGAACCGAATGGGGAACGCGTTTCGCCGGCTGGCGGTGGGCGTGTTGGTGCTGTGTGCGGTGTTGGCCGCGCCGTTGCCGTGGCTTTCCCATGCGGCGGCCGCCGTCACGGCGACAGTGGCGTGGTCGGAACCGGTGGGCGAGGGCGTGGTGGTGACCAAGTACGAGAAACGGATAAATGGGCGGCCCGTCGATATTTTTGTCGCCACGGTTGACCTGACCAATCCGTATGTCAAAATCGTCCCGCTCTACGGAAAAGACGGCCGCCTGACGCAGAAGCAGACGGTGCTCGGACACGCGCGGGCGTCGGGGGCGGTGGTGGCGGTCAACGCCGACCTCTTCCACCTGAATGGCATCGGGGCGCCACTGGGCCCGGTGATCGATAAGGGCACCATCGTCAGTGCCCCGGGCGTGGCGACGTGGCCAACCTTCGGCGTGACGAAAAGCGGGCAGGCGGTGATTTTGCCCCTGGCCTTCACCGGCACCGTCACCGCCCCCGACGGCAGCACCTATCCGCTTCGGGGTGTGAACAAGGAAAGTTTTGACCCGCGCGACGGGGCGCACAGCCATATCAATCAGCTTAATCTTTACACCCCGGCGTGGGGGCCGACCAGCTACGGCAATGCCAAGGGCGCGTTCAAAAACGTGGTCGAACTGGTCGTCGCGGGCGGTGTCGTCCGCGAGGTGCGCGTGGATCAGCCGGGCGCGCCCATTCCGTCGAACGGCTATGTGTTGTGGGGGCAGGGACAAGCCGCCCAATTTTTGAAAACGCGCTTTCGCGTCGGCGACCCCGTCCAGGTGACGTATGGGCTGAAGAACGACCCCGGATTGGAGACGGCGGTGGGGAGCCACATTCTCCTGGTCGACCAGGGGCGGTCGGTCAACCCCGTCGATCCGGGAGTGTCGAGCCATTCGCCCCACGCCCGCGCTGCCGTGGGAATCGACCGCAGCGGGAAGAAGGTGTGGCTGGTGGTCGTCGAACGGTCGGCTGACGGGGACAGCAAGGGGATGACCCTTCCGGAACTGGCCAATTTTTTCGTGGAGTTGGGGGCCTGGAAGGCGATCAACCTTGACGGCGGCGGCTCGGCGACCATGGTGGTGCGCCGGCTGGCCGAAACAAATCCCACCCCGTTGAACGAGTCCCCCTACAGCGGGCAGGGCTACCGCGCCGTGCCCACGGCCATCGGCGTCCTTAACACGGCACCGGCCGGCGAGGCCAAGGGGATTTTCGTCACCGGCCCGAAGGAGGTGCTGGCCGGCGACACGGCGACCTTCTCCTTTAAGGGCTATGATGTGCACTACCACCCGTACCGTGTCACGCCCCAGGAAGTCGTCTGGAAGGTCAGCGGCCCGGGACCGGTCGAGACGAGCGGGTTTTCCGTGCGCTTCCGGACCGGCGGGACGTATACGCTGACGGCACAGGTGGGGGCGGCCAGCCGGCAGCTGACGGTACGGGTGATCGGCGGCGCCGATGTGGCGCGGCTGGTCGTCCAGCCCCGCGAGCTCGTGCTCAAGCCGGGCGAGACGCGGGCGCTGACGGTGCAGGCGGTCACGAAGGACGGTCGCACCTTTACCCTGAAGCCGCATCAGGTTACCGTCACGGCGGAAGGGGCGGTCGGTGCCGTGAAGGGCTTGTCATTTACCGCCAGCGCCACTCCGGCGACGGGGCATTTGCGTGTCGCCTTTGACGGAGCGGTGGCGACCGTTCCCGTAACCGTCGTTCCCTTTGCCGACGTGCGCGGCCACTGGGCCTTGCAGCCCATCACCGCGCTGGCGGCGCGCGGGATGGTTGCGGGGGTGGCGCCGGACCGCTTTGCTCCCGACGCGCCGGTGACGCGTGCCCAGCTGGCCGCCCTGCTGGCGCGGCTGGAGGGCGTGGAGACAGGGACGGACAATGCCTCGCCGTCCCTTCCGTTCCGCGATCCCATTCCGTCCTGGGCGCGGGAAGCCGTTCAGGCGATGGTGGAGAAGGGACTGTTGCGGGGGTACCCGGACGGCACCTTCCGGCCGGATCAGCCGGTGACGCGGGCGGAGCTGGCGGCCATCCTCGACCGGTACCTCGGACTGACCGGACGCGCGCCGCTGCCGCCGTTCCGCGATGCGGCGGAGATTCCGAGCTGGGCGCGGGAGGCCATCGCGCGCGTGGCGCAGGCCGGGGTGATGAAGGGGATGGGAGACCGCTTTGCTCCCCAACGGCCGACGACGCGCGCCGAGGCGGCAACCGTCCTCTACCGGTTGCTCACGATGCCGGATGGGCCTATGGCAAAACGATGACAAACCGGTTGCAATGAATTGACAAAGGATTCGCCCTTCGCTAAGATGGACGATGATGGTTCTGGAAAGCAGGCGGTTGCATGGAGCCGAACGGTTCGTGGAAAGGGTGGCGGGCCATGGCGGTGGTAAGCGCCATGGCCGGCCAGCTGGCGGCCAGCGTGCTTCTGGGATACTGGGCGGGGACCTGGGCCGACCGTGCCTGGGGCACGCACCCTTGGCTACTGGTAGTAGGGCTTTTGGGTGGTCTTGCGGTGGGCATTTACGGTATCGTTCGCATCCTGAGGCCGTATTTGGGGGGCGACGAATGAACGATCCCCTCGCCATGCGACTGCGTCGCACCTTGCGCATCACCATATGGGCAAGTGTGGGAATGGTTCTTGCCTGGGCGCTGACCCCGGCAAAACCATTTTTTGCTGGGTTGCTCTTGGGAACAACCGTAAGCATGTACAATGCATACCACGCGGCGCGTCGTGTGCGCGGGTTTGTGGAGGGACTAGCGCAACCGACGGGGCGGGCGCGCGGCATCGGCACCATGGCGCGGCTGGCCATGGCCGCAGCGGCGGGCCTGCTGGTGGCTCGCTTTCCCCATGTCTTCTCCGTCGTGGGCGTTGTGGTGGGCTTACCGGTTGCTCCGTTGGTGGCCGCTTGCACCCTGTTGGCCGATGCCTTGCGCAACAGGATGTGACCGCCGTGGAGAGAAAGGAGGGAAGTGGGGAGGGTGGAACACAAGTTTCCGGTCATCACCATCGGCCCGCTGGACTTCAACCTGGTGGCCATGATGACGACGGTGATCGCCGGAGCGATTGTCTTCCTCATCGGCCGTCTCGCTGTGCGCAACCTCGACGTTCGCCAGCCGCGGGGATGGCAGAACCTCCTCGAGTGGCTGATCGAGTTCGTGCGCGGGTTGGCGCGGACGAGCATGCCGGAGAAGGTGGCCGAGCGGTACGTAACGTTGGCCTTGACCCTGTTCATGTACATCTTTGTTTCCAACCAGCTTGGCCTGCTCTTCAACGTGCAGACGACCTTTGCAACGGACGTGCCGTTCCTCGGCATCAAGGCCGGTGATCACGTGTCGTGGTGGGCGTCGCCGACGGCGAACGTCAGCGTGACGATGGCCCTGGCGACGATGGTGTTTGTCTATTCGCACTACGTTGGCATCCGCGGCAACCCGAAAACCTATGTGAAGCACTATTTCGAACCGAATTTCCTGTTCTTCCCGGTTAACCTAATCGAGGAGCTGACCAAACTGCTTACGCTGGGGATGCGTCTTTTCGGGAACATCTTCGCCGGCGAGGTGCTGATCGCCCTGCTGGTGGTGATCGGGCTGTACGGCACGTTGCCGCTGGTGGCCTGGCTGGGATTCTCCGTCTTCGTTGGTACGATCCAGGCCTTTATCTTCACCATGCTAACGCTGGTGTACATTTCGCAGAAGGTGGCGCATGATCACCACTGATGAGCCTCGAACGGCGTGTAGAAGGCGCTTTTGTTTGATCCTCACATTAAAATTCGGTGAGAAATTGTCTCATGCAAGGAATGTGTGGCTTGTGGGTGTTTTCTGACAACCAACTTGCTTCGAGGAGGGTTTCCACATGGACTTCGCGCTTGCAACGGCTCTGATTTTCGGTTTGGCGGCGCTGGGCGCCGGTATCGGTAACGGGTTGGTCATCAGCCGGACGATCGACGGGGTGGCCCGTCAGCCCGAAGCGCGCGGGAACCTGATGACGCTCATGTTCATCGGTGTTGGTCTGATCGAGGCGTTGCCGATCATCGCGGTGGTGTTCGGGATCCTCTTGTTCATCAACATCTAACGGCCGTGTGGCGGCAACGAAACAACTGCCATGGCGAGGTTAACCTCTTTGCAGGTTAACCTTCGCCTTACTTTTTGCGAGGTTTTGCCGTCCGTGCGGGGTTGTTGAATACCGAAAGGTGCGCAGAAGAAGGGAGTGGCCGTCGGATGCATTTCGAACTCGGAACGTTTTTCTTCCAAATTCTCGCGTTCCTCATCCTGCTGTATCTGATGCGCCGCTATGTGTTTGGTCCGGCAATGCGGGTCATGGAGCGCCGCCAGCAATACATTGAGGACCAGGTGGCGACGGCCGAGCGGACGCGCCAGGAAGCGGAGGCGCTCTTGCAGGAACAGAAGAATCTCCTGGCCCAGGCGCGTAGCGAAGCCCAGGAGATCATCGAGCGCGCCAAGCAGCACAGCGAGCGTGAGGCCGAGGCAATCCTCAAGGAAGCCAGGGAGCGCGCCGAGCGGATGGTCGAGGAGGCGCGTGCCGAGATCCTTCGCGAAAAGGAGCAGGCCCTCGCCGAGCTCAAACAGCAGGTCGGCGCGCTGTCGGTAATGCTTGCAGCGAAGATCATCGAAAAGGAACTCGACGAGCGCGAGCAGCTGGCGCTGATTGAGAAGACCCTGCAGCAGGTAGGCGATTCGGCATGACGAGCGGCGTCGTGGCCAAGCGGTATGCGCGGGCGCTCTTTGACGTCGCTGTGGAGCGCAACCGGCTGGATGCCGTCGAGGAGCAGCTGGAGGAGATCGTGCAGCTGTTCCGCACCAACCGCGAGTTTCACCGGTTCCTCACGCATCCGTTGATTCCGGCGGAAGAGAAGAAAGCCTTCATCGACCGGTTAGCGGGCAGCGCGTGGGTCGAGGAACTGCGGAACCTGCTGCATCTGCTGATCGATCGGGGGCGGATGAATGTGCTGCCGGCCATCGCCGAGGTGTATCGCCGTCTGGCCAGCGAGGCGCGCGGTGTGGTCGACGCCGAGGTGACGACGGCCGTTCCGCTGGATCAAGAGGCGCAGGAGGCGATCGCCGACCGTTTGGGTCGCGCCATCGGCAATCGAGTCCGGGTGACGAGCGTCGTC
>PKQU01000062.1 GCA_017577925.1 Bacillota bacterium | reverse complement strand
TGCAGGAGGCCGGGGCCGAGGTGCGCGCCTACGACCCCGTAGTGCCGGCTTCGTATCCGTTCAAGGTGGACAGCGCGGAGCAGGCGGTGGAGGGGGCCGATGCGCTGGCCTTGCTCACCGTGCAAAAGTCCTTTGCCCATCTCGATTGGACGAGCCTGGTGGCGAGGATGAACGGCCATCCGGTGCTGCTCGACGCCAAGAACCACCTGCCAAAAGAGCTCGCTGCGCGGGCCCGCCTGATCCGGATCTGATCGGGAGAGATGGGTGTGCGCAATCTTCTGCTGGTGGCATACTACTTCCCCCCCATCGGCGGGGGCGGCGTGCAGCGGGCCCTGAAGATGGCCAAGTACTTGCCGGAGTTTGGGTGGCGTCCCCACGTGTTGGCCGTCGACCCGGTCGCCCACGTCTCCCTTGACCCGTCGCTGCTCGACCAGCTTCCCCCGGAGGTGGTCGTGCACCGCGTTCGGGAGTGGTACCCGCCGGGACTGGCCAAGCTGCTCGGCGGGGGAGGGACCCGCGCCGCAAGCGGCGTGAAGGAAAGCAAGGAAGGCGGCAACGCGGCAGGCGGTACGAAGGACGGGGGGAGGGCTGCTGCCAACGAAGGTGCGGGCGCCCCTGGCGTATCCGCCACCTTGCGTACGCGGACGATGCGGCTGCTCAAAGCGGCGCGCAAGTACGTGCTCATCCCCGACGACCAGATTCTGTGGTACGTCCCGGCCGTGCGCGAAGGGAAAAGGATGCTTGCACGCTATCCCATTGACGCCATCTTTTCCACGGCCGGTCCCAATACCAACCACCTGGTGGCCCTCGCGTTGCGCCGGCGGCGGCGTCTACCATGGGTGGCCGACTTTCGCGACCCGTGGACACAGAACATGCACCGCAGCGGGATTCGCTGGCGGGAAGCCCTGGAGGAGCGCATGGAACGCCGCGTAATGGCGGCCGCCGACATCGTGCTGACGGTGACGCGTTCCTTTGCTGAGGGGTTTCGGGAGAAGCACGGGGACGTGATCAAACGGCTGGAAGTGATCCACAATGGGTTTGACGCCGCCGATTATGCCGGCATTGAGCCTGACCGTGTCCCCGGCAAATGCGTTTTTGCCTATGCGGGCATCTTTTACAAGGAGCGCAACCCCAGGCTCTTTTTGCGTGCGGTGCGCGAACTGATCGATGCCGGGGAGATCGACCGTCGGGACATTCTGCTGCGCTTTGCCGGTGTATTCGACTACCCCGGCTATACGGACAATGCCGACGCCGTGGCGCAGCTCGGCCTGTCCGACGTCGTCGAGGTGCTCGGCCATCTCCCGCATCGCCGGGCCTTGGCGCTGTTAAAGGGGGCCGATGTGCTGCTCCTGGTGGGGGATACGGCGTCGGGGTCGGGCGCGTACATTCCGGGGAAGCTGTTCGAGTACATGGCTGTGCAGCGGCCCATCCTGGCCTTGTCCCTTCCCGGTGAGGCCGCGTCTATCGTGGAGCGTTTCCGACTGGGGGAAGTGGTGCGGCCGGATGATCTCCCCGCGATGAAACGGGCCGTGGCGTCGTTCTACCGGCGCTGGAAAGCAGGCCGCCTGCACACGAGCGGCACGCTCCCGCACGAGGCCTACGCCTTATACGAGCGGCGTGAGCAGGCGCGGGCGCTGGCAGCGCTGCTCGACGAGCTGGTGGCACCCTGAACCCCTCACCAAAACAAACGGAGCACCCGCGAGGGTGCTCCGTTTGTTTATGGGATCGGCTTGTGTGTTTCGGCACGCCGAGTCGGCCTTTTCCGGATCACGTGTCACGCGGCGTGGGTTCGCCGATGGCCGGCGGTTCCTCCTCGCTTTCCTGGACAAGTTCCTCCATTTCTTCCGGCGTTTTCAGCTTGATGCCGGGATCGTTGTACTTGTAGAAGCGGAAGAAGATCTCCTGGTCCATCACGCCGGCATCGGGCAGCGGCAGCTTGATCCACACTTGATATTGGTAGAGGCGGTTGTCTTCCACCCCGACCCAGAAGGTCATTTTCACGGTCGCCTTTTCCACGGCGTCGGCGACGCGCGCGGACTGCGCGACCAAGGCGCGGACTTCGGTGCGGTAGGGTTCCGGCAGGCGCTCGAGCCACTCACGGCCGGTCAGCCGCACTTGAATGGGGTCGCAGGGCACGCCGAGCACTTCTTCCCGCGGCAGGAGGACAGCCCGTTCAAAGAAAGCCGGCCAGTGGACAAAGGAGCCGAACGGGTTGACCGGATGGGAGACGGACGGATCGGCTTTCATCCAGCGCTCGCTATGGAAGACATATCGCTTGTCGTCCCATCGGTAATAGCGGAAGGGTTGGCCGGCCCAGCGCCCGTCGACGAAGTAGCCGTGGGGCAGAACGACAGCGCCTTTGTACATCGAGGTGCTCCGGCGCTTGGGAAGATTGGCGGCGATGTAGCCGTCGTACCAGAACTGTTGGATGTCCGGGGCGGTGACGGTCGTCAGTGCCGCCTCCAGCCGCTGGCCGGCGTTGGCGATGGGTGTCCCGGGGACGTCGCCGTCTTCCGGCGTCTCGGGTTTGGCCGCCGGCGCGTCGCCTGTTGGCGTCCCGAGCATGCGAGGAGCGCCGGAGTAGGTGCACCCGCTGAGCAGCGTGCCGGCGCCCAGAAGCAGGACAAGGGCCGCCAATGCGTATGGCCGTGTCCGCCGCGCCTCGCGCAGGCGCCGGCTCCACAGGTATGCAAGAAGCACGATGTTCCCGCCGAGAAGCAGGGGGATGACCGGCACGGAATGGGGTTTGAGCACGTAGAGCTGGTGTTTGTTGTACCACAGTCCCACCAGCTCCCGCTTTCCGTCCCCGTCGAGGTCGGCCAGACGCAGGTTGACGAGGGGGAGGAAGATCTTCCATTCTCGTTTCAGCCCCTCCGGCGTGTAGCGGAACCCGGCCGGATAGCGCAACGGGTAGTCGCGCAGGTAGCTTTTATCCAGAGCGATGAGCTGCGGCGTGTCGCCGGGGGCAAAGGAGCCGAAGTCTTCGAAGCGGAAGTGCTCGTCATTGGCCGCCCACCACACGTCCCACGTGCCGTCGGCGCGTGGCTTGACAATCTTGGCGTGGGCGAGCGAGAGCACGAGCTCGTCGCTGCCGTCCCCGTCGACGTCCCACAGGTAGTATTCGCCGTTTGCCAGCCCTTTTACGTCGTCCCGCGTCAGCAGGTGGGTGCGCACGAAGCCCCCGGTGCTGTCGGGCTGCCAGACTTCAATCTCCTCGCCGAGCAGCACGAGGGCCTGCTGCCCGTTTTCCAGGGTGGCCACGCCGATCAGCTTGGTGGCGTCACTGGAAAAGCGGAACGGTCGACCGCGGTAGGTTCCCGTAACCTCGCGGCCGGTGAGGCGAACATCGGCGTAGTCACCCGCCCTGGCAAGATGCTGGCGAGAAAGGCTGCCTGCTTGCGTTGCCTCGAGGTGGGCGAGGTGGGAGAGATCCGCGGCGAAGACCCGGAAGGGGGCGCTACCGAAATCCATCACTTCTTCCGTCCACGTCGTCGGCTGCACGGCTGGCTCCAGGGTAAGCTCCCGCGTGAGCCGGAAGTAGGGGTACCCGATGGTGTCGAGGGGAAGGCGCTGGGCCGCGGCAGCCAGCTGATCCGGAGTCACCGGCTCGCGCACCAGATGTCCGTCGCGCCACTTGAGCACGTAGGGATAAAGCGGTTCGGGCTCCAGTTCCGGCTTGATGTGTTCCTGTTCGTCGCGCGGGTTGTTTTCGTTTTCGCCTTCCGGAAGCGTTTCGTCGCGGTTGCCGACGGTGAGGATTTCATCCGTGCCGTCGCCGTCAAGGTCGGCCACGGTGAAGGGGAAGTAGTCCCAGTTGCCCACGTACAGGGGCTTGGTGACATCCTCCTTGACGAAGTAGTTGAGGAGGGTCAGCTCACCGCGCGGCATCCACGTGAGCGTCAGCACGCCGGCGAGGGCGATGGCGACAAGTGGGCGCGCGTTCAATTTGCCGTACCATCGGGCTGCGGCAAGCAGCCAGAGGATGCAGAGGCCGTAAAGGAAAACGCGCGTCCACGATGAGGAGGTGGCGGCGATGCTGGCCAAGCCTTTGTCGAGCAGGAGGAAAGCCAGCACGGCGACGGCCCACGCCTTGCGCGTCTGTGGCGGCACGGCGAAGAAAAACAGAAAGGCGGCCGCGACGACGAGGATCATCCCCACGGCGGACAGGTCAAGCAGGGCCGGACGAACCAGCAGGTGGTACGTGACGTAGCTCCACAGGAGGATGAGCAGCGTTCGCCAAAAGGGCAGGCGGATTCGGATGGAGCGCGATGCCATGTCAAGCCTCCTTCCGTGCCAGATGCGGCAATGCCAGCGTCAGGCCGGACAGAAACCAAAAGTAGGCGTTGAGGAACGGCACCTCGAAGATGTTTTCCACGCCGTTGTGCAAGGCCATCCCAAGCAGCCCGGCAAACAGGCTGATGGACAGCCAGCGCGCTTCTCCCTTCGCCAGTGCACGCCAGGTTTGATGGAGCGCGAAGAACAGGGCGCCGAGTAGCCACAGCCACAGCCCCAGTCCCACCAGGCCCATCTCGGCCAAGGTTTTGAAATAGTAGCTGTCCACGTAAATGGTGCCGAAATGGCGATTGCCTACGGCACCACCGTAGTGGCCGGGCCCCAGTCCAAACAGCGGTTCCAAGCGCATCATGTCAAAGGCCCCGAGCCAACGGGCGATGCGGCCGTCGTTCGCGCTTTTTTCCAGGTACTCGGGCGTGAAGATGTGCAGAAAGCGCTCGGTCACGCTCGGCACCAGTACGGCCACCAGCACGGCGATGGCCAGGCCGGCGAGGAGCAGACGCCGGTCGCGTAGCACGCCGACGAGGATCAACGAAAGGAAAAACGCCAGCTGCGCTCCGCGGGAGAACGTAAGAACGAGGGCGGCGAAAAGTGCCGTCGCGCACAGGGCGAAGGCGATGCGGCGCGCCCGTGATGGGGCAAAAACGGTCAGGCAAATCGTGAGGGGGAGGGCCAGCACCATATAGCTGCCAAGGACGTTCGGGCTCTGCACGATGGAGAAAATTCGTATCCGTTGCCCTTCACTGGCATCCACCCAGCTCATGGGGGTCTCGATGCCGAGGAAGGGCTGCAGAAGTCCATAGACGGCGACGATTCCGGCCGTGGCGACAAACAGCGTCAGGGCGTCGTTTGCCTCCGCTTGTGTACGGAACAGGTGGAGGCCGGTGTACAAGGCGATCATGTACTGAAAGATGGCACGGAACCCTTCCGTCGCGACTCCAAAATTGGTGAGGTCGGCGCCGATCATGGCCACACCGAGGGCGATGAAGGCGTAGAGGGGAGTGGTCAGGAACCCCGGAAGGCGACGATCGTCCCTTCGCGCCCGGTGGGCGGCGACAAAAAACAGGGCCACCAGGACGGCCTCGTCCCAAAGTGACGGCAGTACCGGGAGCGGCAGCAGCCGTAATACGTAGTCGACAATCGGGTATAAAAGAAAAGCGATGAGCAGGGCATCGCGTTTCCAATTGAGTACCTTTACCATGACCGGTCTCTCCTGGTGGTTCGTGTTGTCCCTTGAACATTACCGCATAACAGCGGGGAAAAATCAAGGGGCGACAATTGCAGACGGAATTGCCGGTAAGATAAAATGTGGACAGCAACAGAACCGGTTGGTTTGGAAACTTTTTGCTTTGGGATGTGGTTGGGATGGCGCGGCGGGTCCGAGTGTTGCACGTGATCGGTGGTGGGGAATACGGCGGGGCGGAAGAGTACCTCGTGCAATTGTTTACCCACCTTCGGGATGCAGCGTTCCCGGTCGAATTGCATTTGGCCTGTTTTTATGAGGCGCGGCTGGCGCAGGAATTGCGGCAGCGCGGCTTCGCGCTGTCGGTGATGCCCTATGGCCGTCTGGATATCCGATTGGTGCGGGGCCTGGCCGCGCTCTTTCGCCGGTTTCAACCGGATGTGGTGCATACCCACGGGGTCAAGGCGAATTTTTTTGCCCGCGTGGCCGCGCGCCGCACTGCGATACCGCTGGTCACCACCGTGCACAGCGTGCTGCGCTATGATTACCCCAACCCGCTGGCCTATTTCGTGGCTGCGCAGATGGAACGCTGGACACGCCGCTGGAACCATCACTATATCGCCATCTCTCAAGCCCTCAAGGCGCAGCTGGTGACGGAGGGCATTTTGCCCGAGCGCATTAGCGTGATTCACCACGGCATCGATGTGGAGCGTTTTTCACCCGACCGCCGGCACGCCGCGTTACGGCAAGAATGGGGATTTCCGGCCGACGCGTTTGTGTGGGGAACGGTGGCCCGCTTTGTGGAAGTGAAGGGCTTGTCGGTGCTCTTGCACGCCTTTTCCCGTGTGCGGAAGATCGAACCGCGTGCCCGGCTGGTCCTCATCGGAGATGGCCCGCTGCGCGCGCAACTCGATGCGCAGGCCCGTGCCCTGGGCATTACCGATGCCGTCTGTTTCACGGGATTTCGCCGCGATGTTCCCGACTGTCTTGCCAATCTCGATGCGTACGTGAGCGCTTCGTTTTCCGAAGGCCTTGGCTTGTCCGTTTTGGAGGCGATGGCCATGCGCTTGCCGGTCGTCTCCACGGCGGTCGGGGGCATTCTCGATTTCCTTCGCCACGGGGAGAACGGGTTGTTGGTCCCTCCCCGTTCGGCGGAAGAGCTGGCGGGGGGGATGCTGCAGGTGATGCGGGATGCGTCACTGGCCGCGCGCCTAGCCGAACAAGCGTGGCGTGACGTGCGGACATCGTTTTCGGCGGAACGGATGGCGAGCGAGACGTGGAACGTGTACGAGCGGCTGCTCAAGCAGCGGCCAAGGGAGTGAGCGCGCGTGGCCCGTAGCGTCTTCGTTTCGGCGATGGGGCTTGTGGCCGTCACCTTAGTGGGGCGGCTTTTTGGTTTTCTGCGCAACGTTTACCTGGCCAAGGTGTTTGGGACGGGCTCTGCGGCCGATGCCTATTTTGTGGCCCTCACTCTGCCCTTGACGCTGTCCCTGGTGGTTCCCGGCATGCTCAACGCCCTGTGGGTTCCAACGGCCAAGGGACTGATGGAACGGGGTGCGACCGATCGTTTGCATCGGGTGGCGGCGCAAAGCTGCGGGGTGGTGGCCGTTGCCTT
Organism: Bacillota bacterium; assembly: GCA_017577925.1. Taxonomy (GTDB): domain Bacteria; phylum Bacillota; class Bacilli; order Calditerricolales; family Calditerricolaceae; genus Calditerricola. The sequence goes on along the minus strand of PKQU01000062.1, from coordinate 2,951 downwards.
TGGCGTTCTTTCCCTTGCCGTTTGGGTGGGGGCCGAGGTGTACGTGGCCCTCGTCGCGCCGGGCTTTACCGGCGAGACACGGGAGCTGACCGTTTCTCTCGTGCGCTGGATGGCGCCGTCGCTGTTGTTGATCGGGCTTTCGGCGTGGTACAGCAGCCTGTTGAACAGCCACAACCGCTTTTTCTTGCCTGCCCTCGGCGGGGTGGTCAACAGCCTGATGGTTCTGCTTGCCCTGTGGATCTGGGCCCCCCGCTATGGCATTGTGGGCGTGACGTGGGGGACGTTGTTGGGCTTTGGGCTTTCCGCCGCCCTCTTGCTTCCCGCGGTGTGGCGGCGCGGCTATCGCGCCGTGCGCGTGCCGTCGCGGCCGTTGCCAAGCGAGCTGGTGCGCATGGGGGAGCGGTTCATTCCCCTGGCCTTCGGGGCTCTCCTTACCCAACTGACGCAGTTTCTCGAACGCGCCTTTTCCTCCCAGCTGGGGACGGCCAAGGTTGCGGCCCTCTCCTACGCCCAGTCGATTGCCCAGTTACCCATGGGTCTTTTTGTCGGAACCTTTACGCTGCCACTTTTCCCTCTTCTTTCCGAATATGTGAAAAAGGGCGCCCATGCGTCCGTGGCGGAGGTGTATTCCCGCGGCCTGCAATACCTGTTCGTGCTCCTCGTGCCGACCACGGCGTTTCTCTGGGTGCTCGGACCCGAGACGGTGCGCCTGTTCTACGGCCGCGGTGCCTTTGACGCACAGGCGACGGCGTTGACCGCGGTTGCCCTTGCGGGGTACAGTGTCGGGCTGCTCTTTTTGGCCGTGCGCGACCTCGTCACGCGTGCTTTCTATGCTTATGAAGATGCCAAAACCCCCGTGTACATTGGGGCGGCTAGTGTGGCCGCATATGCCGCGTTCGCGTGGGGCCTGTCCCGCCTGTGGGGGCATGCCGGGGTGGCGCTTGCCTCCTCCCTTTCTGCGGTGGTGGGCGCGCTGGCGTTGGCCGTCCTTCTGGCGGTGCGCAGGGGGATTCGACCCTCGAAAGCCCTTTGGCAAACGGCAATGCGAACAGCTGTGGCGAGCGCGGCGATGGCTGCAGCCGTGATCGGGTTCAAGCACTTGCCTTTTTCTCAGCCGTGGCCGCTGTGCTATGTGCTCTGGACGGTAGTCGCGGTGGGCACGTATTTGGCGGTCCTGGGCGCACTGCGCGAGCCGCTTCTGCGCGACCTTGCCGCGCGCCTTCCCTTTGGCCGTCGCATCGCTTCTCATCAGTAGAAAAGAACGCGCGGGCTTGTGGACGATAGCCATCCATGGTAGGCTGGTGCCGTATGGCATGATCATGTTGATTCGGATACGAGGTGGAAACGATGGACGGGTTGCAAGCGGCAATTCTCGGCGTGATTCAGGGGCTAACGGAGTTCCTGCCGATCAGCAGCACCGGTCACTTGTATTTGGGGCGTCACCTGTTCGGTCTCGATGAGGCTGGGCTGTTTCTGGACACCATGCTCCATTTGGGTACGCTGATGGCTGTGATCGCGGTCTACTGGGATACGTTGGTGGGGCTGGCCAGAAAACCGTTTAGCCGGTTAACCGGTTTGCTGGTTGTGGGAACAATTCCGACGGTGGCCATTGGCCTGTTGTTTGAAGATTTTTTTGAGGAAATCGCCAAGACGGGGGTCACGATCGGCTGGGAGTTTCTGGTCACGGGCGTGATCCTTTGGCTGGCGGATCGGATCAAGGAGCGTGGCCGGAAAACGCTGGAGGAGATCAGTTACGCTGATGCGTTCATTATCGGCTTGTTTCAGGGCGCGGCCATCCTGCCGGCCATTTCGCGTTCCGGGCTGACCATCGCTGCGGCGCTCTTCCGCCGCATCGACAAGGCGACGGCCGCCTACTTTTCCTTCCTCCTCTCCATCCCCGCCATCGCGGGCGCCGTTTTGTACCAGGGCGTGAAACTCGTCGGGGGGCAGGTAGAGCACATCCCGCTCAGCTCCCTTCTTGTCGGTACGGCGATGTCCGCCGTTTTCGGGTATTTGGCCGTGAAGTGGATGATTGCCGTCCTCCAGCGCGGGTCGCTGAGAGGGTTTGCCCTATACGTGTGGGCGTTGGGCCTCATCGTTCTGATTGCCCAGTTTACGGGGCACTTTTGATGACCAAAGCGGCGCTTTAGGCCCTGTGGACCCTGCTCCACAGGGCTTATTTCTTGACGGCGGAACAGGGCCGTGCTACGAATGGAAAGACTGGAGAATAGCCGGTGAAGATGAAGGGGGCTTTTGCCGATGCCCGAGATGAAGAGCGTCTTCCATGTCCAGCCGGCCAAGCTGCTGGCGTTGGGCTTTATCGCCCTGATTCTGCTTGGCGCGTTTTTCTTGTGGCTTCCCGTTTCGACGCATGAGGGCCTCTCCTTCATCGACGCGCTGTTTACGGCGACGTCCGCCGTGTGTGTAACCGGACTGAGCGTTGTCGACACGCCCACCACCTTTACCGCTTTTGGCAAACTGGTGATCATCCTGCTGGTTCAGGTGGGCGGGATCGGCTTTGTGACCATTGCCATTTTGATCGCGGTGCTGCTCGGGCGACGGATCGGCCTGCGCGAGCGACTGGTGCTGCAGGAAGCCTATGGACAGATCAGCTTGAGCGGGTTGATTCGCCTCACCCAGCAGATCGTGCTGATCACCGTTGTGGTGGAGGGGTGCGGCGCCCTCCTCTTGGCTGCGCGGTTCATTCCGGAATACGGTGTGGGAAACGGGTTGTTGTATAGTCTGTTTCACGCCGTGTCTGCGTTCAACAACGCCGGGTTTGCCCTCTGGTCCGACAACCTGATGGGGTTTGCCCATGATGCGTCCGTGCTCTTGGTGATCGCCGCGCTGGTAATCGTGGGTAGCGTGGGGTATACGGTCCTTCTGGACGTGGTGCGCAAGAAGCACATGCGCCGCCTCTCGTTGCACAGCAAGATCATGCTGATCGGCAC
>PKQU01000061.1 GCA_017577925.1 Bacillota bacterium | reverse complement strand
ATGTTCCGGATGAGCGGATGACGGAATCGCCAGCGCCGACCCGTTGGCCCCGGTATGTCGCGGTGGTGGTGGGCAGCTTGGTTGGACGGCGGGGTGTTGGGCTTGGCGTTGATCGCCCGCTACCTTTGGGGATGGGACATCGGTCGCAGCGTGTAGTGCTGTACGGATTTGTTGGGCCGTAGGACGCCCAATCTGCCGTTCGGCCAGGCGGATGTCCACACGAGGGGCCGGCATCCCTGCATACCGTGAACATGCATGAATGTTACCGGAAAGGAGCGGATGTGCGAATGTACGGACCGCCTCCGGTGCCGCCGTACCGCTTTTCCTTGCAAGTGGGGATCCCACCGATCTTGCCGGTTCGTGAGCCGGCTCCACTCCGCCGGGATTCCACGAGCCGGGAGTCGACGCGCGAATCGATGCATGACGAGCCGAAAAGGAAGGAATCCTGCACGCGTTCGTCAGGGTATTCGCACCACTTCTACAAGCCCTTTCTCCTCCATGCCCAGCGCATGATGCGGCGGCGCGTGGAAGTGGGAACGACGTCGTGCAAGCTTGTGGGCGAGCTGCGTGGCGTCTTTTCGGACCACCTTCTCCTCGTGGTGGATGGAAGGGAATGTCACGTTCGCGTGGAGCAGATCGTGTACATCACGCCGGCCAATTGAATGCACGGCCTTGCGCGAGAAAAGTGGGCGCGCCAGCAAAAAAACCCGCCGCGACGGCGGGTTTTTGGCGATCGGCAACTCTTACGACGAGATTTGCGAGGTATAGGGACCAATCCAGCACCTGCGGAAGTCGTCTTCGTTGATCTCGATCACTTCGTCGGCATATTTCTTCAGTTCGGAGCGTTGTCCTTCCGGAAGGGCAATCTCGACAATCTTCCCCGTCTTGCGCACCTCTTCGATTACCCGTTTGTAGTCGCTGTCCGCGCTGAGCAGGACAGCCGTGTCGTAGCTGTTCATGTACGCACCGACGATCATGTCGGTTGTGAGATTGACGTCGGTCCCTTTTTCTTCTGCCCAGTAGGTGCTGGCATCCATCGGGTCGAACGTGTGTCCGGGGATCGGGTGTTTGACCAGTTTTCCGGTGACCACCAGAAACCGGGGTTTGTACTTCAAGGCGGTGATAATTCCCTGCTGCTGCGGTTCGTCAACGGTGTAAAAATAGGTTCGCATCAGATGACGGCCCGGCCGCTTGTTGACGAGGAGATAGGCCAGTTTTTCCAGGTCGACTTTCGGGTTTTGCTGCAGGTAGTGCCGGCACGTGTGATAAAAGTTGTTGCCGTCAATAAAGATCATGACGCGTTCCATCGGGTCACCTCCGGATAAAGAGAGAAGGCCAGACCGTGGCTGACCTTCCGAACGGATAGGTCTGGCTGGTATGCCGTAGCATACCAGCCTTTTCATATTTTATCCCGCTTTGCGGGGAGAAATACGGTCATGGGGGCACTTCTATTTTACACGAATCCCTTTCACGACAAAAGTCTTGCTTAGTCGGCAGGATGCGACAGCGTGACGAGCAGGCGGCCGTCATGATCGTAAAGGCCGTCGTGGTCGGCGTGAACGTAGCCGTTGCCGTGCCAGACGAAGAAGTGGAGAATGGCGTCCAGGAGGGTCCAGGCCCCTTCGTCGGCCTCCGTCAAGTCGCGGGGCAGCGAAACGCGCACAAGCTGCCGGGTCTGCGCCACCACGGCTCGGGCCTGTTCCGCGGCGTCCGTCGGGGGCAGGGCGTCGAGGGACGCCCGAAGGGCCTTCAGCTCTACAGCCAGGTCCTCGTCCTCCGGGGTCAAGCGCGTGAGGGTGAAGGGATCGCGATCGGGCGCGTGGTACACGGCGGCTTCCGTCCAGTCACCGGACGCGGCCTCGGCATCGTCGGGACCGGGCCAGACGCCAAAATGAAACCCTTCGTCCGCCAGTTCCTGATAGAGGCGGACGAGTGGGGGGAGATGGTCGCACAGGACGAGCACGCGCAGGGTATAGGCCATGGCGGTTCCTCCCACGGTAGGCGGTGCAATCCCATTCGCGATCGGGATACCGTTTTCCCTATTGTAGCGCGTTTTCCCCCCCAAGGCGATACCAGCGAAAGAAATCGCAAAAAATGAGATTAAGCGTGAGAAAAACCGAGAAAAAATGGCGATCTGCCCAGACTCCCTTTGTCCATGAAGGAAAAATACATAGTGGTTCCTTTTGCGGAGCACAATGGGTTATGGCACTATTGAAAGTGGTTGTTAGCACTCAATGACTCCGAGTGCTAACAGGCGTTACATAACCACGCCAGAAGGAGGAGTGCCCATGCTGAAGCCACTCGGCGACCACGTGGTGGTGGAACCGAAAGAGCGCGAGGAGAAGACACAAAGCGGCATTGTGTTGCCGGAGACCGCGAAGGAGAAACCGCAGGAAGGCGTTGTTGTCGCGGTGGGCAACGGCCGCATCGAAAAAGGGGAACGCATCCCGCTGGAAGTGAAAGTGGGCGATCGCGTCATCTTCTCCAAGTATGCGGGTACGGAAGTGAAGTACGAAGGGAAAGAGTACATCATCCTTCGCGAGAGCGATATTCTCGCCGTCGTCCAGTAACGGACACGCATTCCACCTTGGAAATCGCCGTGAGAAGGGGGATGACTGATGGCCAAGCAAATTCGCTTTGGTGAAGACGCCCGCCGGGCCATGCTGCGCGGGGTTGATTACCTGGCCAACACGGTGAAAGTGACGCTGGGTCCGAAGGGTCGCAACGTTGTTCTGGAGAAGAAATTCGGTGCTCCGCTCATCACCAACGACGGTGTGACCATCGCCAAGGAAATCGAGCTGGCCGATCCGTATGAAAACATTGGCGCCAAGCTGGTGAAGGAAGTGGCCACCAAGACCAACGACGTGGCCGGCGACGGGACGACCACGGCGACGGTCCTGGCCCAGGCGATGATCCGTGAAGGGCTGAAGAACGTCACGGCTGGCGCCAACCCGATGGCCATCCGCCGCGGGATTGAAAAGGCGGTCAACGCGGCTGTCGAGGAGCTGAAGCGCATCGCCAAGCCGATTGAGGGTCGCAAATCCATCGCCCACGTGGCGTCCATCTCCGCGGCCGACGAGACGATCGGCGAACTGATCGCCGACGCCATGGAAAAGGTGGGCAAGGATGGCGTTATCACCGTCGAGGAGTCCAAGGGCTTCACGACGGAACTGGAAGTCGTCGAGGGGATGCAGTTTGACCGCGGCTACATCTCTCCGTACATGATCACCGATCCGGACAAGATGGAAGCGGTCCTCGACGATCCGTACATCCTGATCACGGATAAGAAGATCTCCGCCGTGCACGACATCCTTCCGGTGCTGGAAGCGGTTGTGCAAACCGGCAAGCCGCTCCTCATCATCGCTGAGAACGTGGAAGGCGAAGCCCTGGCCACCCTCGTCGTCAACAAGCTGCGCGGCACGATGAAGGTTGTGGCGGTGAAGGCTCCGGGCTTCGGCGACCGCCGCAAGGCCATGCTGCAGGACATCGCCATTCTGACCGGCGGCGAAGTGGTGTCCGAAGAGACGGGCATGGACCTCAAGAACGTCACCCTGCGTCAGCTGGGTCGTGCGCGCCAAGTGAAGGTCGACAAGGACAACACGATCATTGTCGACGGCGCGGGCGACAAGGCGCAGATCGAAGCGCGCATCAAGCAGATCCGCAAGCAAATCGAGGAAACCACGTCCGACTTTGACCGTGAAAAGCTGCAAGAGCGCCTGGCGAAGCTGGCCGGCGGTGTGGCGGTGATCAAGGTCGGCGCGGCTACCGAGCCGGAAATGAAGGAGAAGAAGCTGCGCATCGAGGATGCCCTCAACGCGACGCGCGCGGCGGTGGAAGAGGGTATCGTCTCCGGCGGCGGTACGGCCCTGGTCAACGTCATCCCGGCTGTGGCCAAAGTGGAAGCCGAAGGCGACGAGAAAACGGGCGTGCAAATCGTCCTGCGCGCGCTTGAGGAGCCGGTGCGCCAGATCGCCGAAAACGCCGGGTTTGATGGCTCCGTCGTTGTCGAGCGCTTGAAGAAGGAGCCGCTGGGCATTGGCTTCAACGCGGCGACGGGCGAGTGGGTGAACATGATCGACGCCGGTATCGTCGATCCGGCCAAGGTGACGCGCTCGGCGCTGCAGAACGCGGCGTCCATCGCGGCCATCTTCCTGACCACGGAAGCGGTCGTGGCGGACAAGCCGGAGAAGAAGGAAGGCAACAACAATAACGCCAACATGCCGGACATGGATTTCTGATCCGGCGTGAACCAACCGGACGACCCATCGTGGAGCCTGTCCCCCAGGGGGACAGGCGTTTTTTTTTCGCGGGGAAAACCCGCGCGTTACCGCCGAGCCTCGTTTTCCCGTCGCGCCGACACCGGATGCGCCCATTCGCGTGGCGTTGGGGCGGCGTTGCGCCGCCAGGCCGACAATTTGAGCAGGGCCCAGACGAGCCGTTCGCGGGCCAGGCAAAGGTCGTCAGGCATAACCCCTTCCCAGGCCATGTCCGGGCGGATCTGGAACCTTTCGGCCGCGCGATGGGCTGCTTCGTCCAGCTTGATCAGGGCGGTGGCCACGGCTTGCCGCAGGGCCAGGTAGTCAACCACGGGTTTGTCCAGGACAGGAGCGTGCTCGCCGACGGTGCGGAACGCGCACCGCAATGTGGGAACGTACACGGAAGCCCCTCCTTTGCCGGGGTTCAGCTTCAGTTTTCCCGCCGATCCGGGTTCCCATCCACGGTTACCCACGTCTCGTTAGCACTCATCTTGATTGGCTGCTAAGAATTTGTTGACATATTCCCTAATCCTTATGTAAAATTAGAGGTGTGCCGACCCATTCGTGCATGGGATTGCCATCCACGATCGATCGCCGCACCGGTTGAAGCAACGCACGAGAAGCGGTCGGCGCCCCCCTCAGCGTTCGGTTCTTGCTGATGCGCGGTTGCTTCTTTCAGACCAAACAAACACCGGTTTGGAGGGAGGAGGTAAACCATGGGCAAAGGCAAGATTCGAATTGCCATTGCTGGGGTTGGGAACTGCGCCAGTGCGCTGCTTCAAGGGATCGAGCTGTATAAAAACGACCCCAGTCTGAAGGACGACCCAATTGGCTTGATGCATTATAATCTGGGCGGGTATGAGCCGGGCGACATTGAAGTGGTGGCTGCCTTCGACGTGGATGCGCGCAAGGTGGGCAAGCCGCTGAAGGAAGCCATCTTCGCCAAGCCCAACTGCACGAAGGTGTTCTATCCGAACTTGCCGGACTATCCGGTGACCGTGCAGATGGGGCCGGTGCTCGACGGTGTCTCCGAGCACATGAAGGATTATCCCGAAGACGATACCTTCGTTGTGGCGAAGGCCGAGCCGGTCGACGTCGTGAAGGTCCTCAAAGAGAGCGGTGCGGAGATCCTGATCAACTACCTGCCGGTGGGTTCGGAGCAAGCGGCGCGTTTCTATGCCCAGGCAGCACTGGATGCGGGCGTGGGCTTCATCAACGCCATTCCGGTGTTCATCGCCTCCGATCCGGAGTGGGCGCGCAAGTTTAAGGAGAAGAACATCCCGATCATCGGCGACGACATCAAGTCCCAGGTCGGGGCGACGATCACCCACCGCGTGCTGACCAAGCTGCTGGAAGACCGCGGTGTGAAGATCACCCGTACCTACCAGCTCAACTTCGGCGGGAACACCGACTTCCTGAACATGCTGAACCATGCCCGCCTGAAGTCGAAGAAGAAGTCCAAGACCCAGGCGGTTACGTCGGAGATGGCCGTGGAACCGGACAAGAAGAATGTGCACATCGGCCCGTCCGACTACGTGCCGTGGCTGAACGACAACAAGATCGCGTACATCCGCCTGGAGGGTCTGGGCTTCGGCAAGGTGCCGATGGAGCTGGAGGTCAAGCTGTCCGTGGAGGACTCGCCCAACAGCGCCGGTTCGATCATCGATGCCATTCGCTGCATGAAGCTGGCGCTCGACAACAACGAGGGCGGTGTCCTGGAGGCGATTTCCGCGTACACCATGAAGTCTCCGCCGGTGCAAATCACCGACAGCGTGGCGAAGCAGAAGGTCGAAGAATTTATCCGCGAGCGGTCCAAAGCACCGGTGGCGTAACGTGCGGGCCGTGGTGCTCGCCGCGGGGGAGGGGCGACGGCTTCGGAGCGTCCATCCGGGGCCAAAGCCCCTCTTTCCGCTCTTGGGCCTACCGCTTATCGTTCGGACCTTCTGCACGCTGCGCGAAGCGGGGATTACCGACATTGTCGTGGTGCTGGGGCACCGCGGCGACGAAGTGCGCGAGGCGCTTGGCGACGGCGCGCGATGGGGTGTGCGCCTGACGTATGCCGAGTGCCCCGATTGGGAGAAGGGCAACGGGGCGTCGGTGCTTGCGGCGGCGCCGCATGTGGCCGGCGAGCGGTCGTGGCTGCTGCTCATGGCCGACCACCTGGTGACACCGGAGCTGGTGAAACGGGTGGCGGAATGCGCGCCGCCGGAGGGGGGCGTTGCCGTCGGGGTTGACTTCAATCCGGGGCGCGTTCCGGACCTCGATGAGGCGACAAAGGTGCAGACCGATCGGCTGGCGTCGTACGCCGAGACGGCTGCTGCCGCGGCGCCTGCAGCGAACGCCGTGGCGACCGCCCGCGGGGTCCGGCCGGCGGTGGTGGCCATCGGCAAAGACCTGACCGCTTTTGACGGTGTGGATTGCGGCGTGTTTCATGCCACGGGCGGGCTATTGGACGCCCTCCGGGAATGCGCGGCGGAAGGGCGGCATACGCTGTCGGATGGTGTGCGCCGCCTGGCCGCGGCGGGACGGGCCCTGGCCTGCGACATTGGCGACGCCCGTTGGTGCGACGTGGACGATCCGGCGGCGGTGCGTTATGCGCGGCGCATGCTTCTCGAGCAGCTGCCCACGCCGCGCGATGGCCTCGTCTCGCGCCACCTGAACCGCAAGCTGTCGGTGCCCATCAGCGCGTTCCTCGCGCGCTTTGCCGTGACACCCAACCAACTGTCGTTTGCGACGTTCCTTTTGACCGCGCTGGCCGCCGGCCTGTTCGCGGTGGGGGCGTTTGCCGCAGGGGGCGTCGTGGCGCAAGTGGCGTCGGTGCTGGACGGTGTTGATGGGGAGATCGCGCGCTTGAAATTCTTGCGGTCGCGCTTTGGCGAGCTCTTCGACGCCATCCTCGACCGCATCGGCGACGGGCTTCTCCTCGCCGGACTTACCTACGGCACATACGCGGCCACGGAGAGCCGTTGGGCCCTGCTGTTCGGCGCCTTGGCGCTGATTGGCTCGCCGCTGTCGATGATGATCAAGGACCGCTATCGGGCGATGACCGGTGACCTCTACCGTCCCGATGTTCATGACGGCTGGGTACGGTACCTTTTGGCCAACCGCGACGGCAGGATGTTTGTCCTGTTTGTCGGCGGGGTGTTTGAGCTGGGGCTGGCCACGCTGGCCGTCCTCGCCCTTACGAGCCTGACCCAAGCCGTTGTGCGCCTGATACGGATAAGGAAATTCCTGTAAAGTGGCTATTGGCGGGGGGAGCTGGGCAGGCTAATGGCTTGTAGGGAGGGGACGGTATGTCGCGGCAAGCCTGGCTCCTCGTCGCCATCAGCGGCCTGTATGTCGGCGCCACAGCGCTGTCGAACACCTTCGTCAACGCGTACCTGTGGAAGCTGGAACGCAAGTTTGCCACCCTCGGGTGGTTCAATTTGGCCCAGTCGGTCGCCATGGGACTGGCATTTGTCACGGCGGGCTATCTCACCAACCGCTGCGACCGTGTATGGGCTTTGCGCCTGGGAATGCTGGCCCATGTGGCCTTTTACCTGACCGTGCTTCAGCTTGAGCGGCACGCGCCGGCCTATGCCCTCCCCCTTGGCCTGCTTTTGGGGGTGGGCATGGGCTTTTTCTGGTTTGGCTACAACGTGATTTTGTTTGACGTGACCGATCCGGAAAACCGTGACCGTTTTAACGGTACCAACGGTCTCGTTATGTCGGCTATGGGCATCGTGGCACCTCTTGTGGGTGGCTGGCTGATCGGGCGCGAAACCTTTGCCGGATACCGTTGGGTGTTTGGGCTGTCGCTCTGCATCTTTGCGCTGGCCACGGTTCTCAGCGGTCTTCTGCGTCCCCGCGCCGACGCCGACGGGTTTCACTTAAGGCCGGTATGGCGTGCCTCGTGGTCGCGGCATACGCGCTGGCACGCGGTGATAGTGGCCATGCTCCTGGAAGGCCTGCGCGAAGGGGTCTTTGCCTTTCTGGTGGGCGTGCTGGTCGTTGTGGCCACGGGAAGCGAGTGGCGCCTCGGGCTCTATGCCACCCTTTCCTCGCTGGTGTCCCTCGCGTCCTATGGTGTGGTGGGACGCTTTGTAAAGCCGCACCGGCGCCGGCAAGCGGCTCTCGTGGGCAGCCTGCTGGCGACGGCCTCCGTGCTCCCGCTTTTGGCCGAGGTTTCCTTTGCCACGCTGGTGGTCCTCGGCGTCGGTACGGCGATCGCATACCCGTTGTTCATTGTTCCCGTGACCTCGACGGCCTTTGACGTGATCGGCGCCGCCCCGCACGCGGTGCGCGATCGTACCGAGTACGTGGTGATGCGCGAACTGGCCCTCAACGTTGGGCGCGTGCTCAGCGTGGCGGGGTTTCTGCTGCTCGTGGCCTGGCGCGAGACGCTGACGCTCCTTGCAGCCTATCTGGCGCTGACCAGCTCGGCGCTCGTCGGAGCCGCGCTGTGGATGGGCCGAAGCGAACCGGAATGGAAGGCGAAGGAATGAAAGAGGGCGGAAACGCGATGTTTCCGCCCGGAGGTGATCCGTTACCGCAAACCCCGCAGCGGGGCCGTCGCCGTCCGCCCGATGTCGCGGATCAGGTCGGCAACGTCGTTGACGACCATGCGGGCCATCGTACCGTCGCCCATGCGGTTGGCGATATCCCGGGTGCGCCGCACGAGTTTTGGATCCGCCGTCACGTACACCCGGTACTGGGCCGGAACCACGGAACGCACATTTTTGTGAACGTTCCGTTCCATGGTTCGCACGTCGCCCGCATTTCGGAACGGCCGCGCAGGCTCAATGCCGATGACCACGTTATTGCCGGAGATGAGGACTGTGGCGTTCTGCACTCCGCGCACGCGTTCGGCGACCGCGTCAACGCGGCTGGCCAGCTGCCGGTTGGTGAGGGCGGTGGCGCCGTCGGGACCGCTCCGGTTGGCCCAGGGACCGGTCCGCGTTCCGTACGGGGCGATGGACCAGTCGTTTCGGTCATACATCAGGCCGTCGCGCATAATGGAACGATTGGTGTACGGGGACGCACGGTCCGGGGCGGCGGGCCCGGGGATCATGCGCTCGTTGGCCGTGTACGGTGCCGTGCGCATGTCCGCGTTCGGGCGGGTGTCGGGCGGCGCCGCTGTTTGGCACGCCGCCAGCGTCCCGGTCAAGCCGGCAAGCACGGCAAGGGTCAACAGCTTTTTCAAGCGGATTCACCTCCACGGTTAGTGTGGCTGGCGGCGCACGGACGTTATGTGTGGAAAGGGCCGCATGGGCACCCAGCTCTTCACACGCCCTGGCATACAAGCTGCAGGCTTCTCGGAGGAACGTTAACGACTGATGGACGAAAACACGATCGGAAACGGGAAAGCGGATGAGCGAGGATGAACGGAAGACGAATGGGAGCAGCGGTTTGCGCCGCCCTCACAATGGTGCTTGCGTGGATCGGCACTGCGGCCGCTGCGGCAGATGGACGGCCTTTTCTCCCCCTCGTCCCCTGTGATATTCTGGTGGATGCCGGTCATGGCGGCATCGACAGCGGGTGTGTGGTGGGCAGCGTTGAGGAGAAAGATGTCAACCTGGCCCTTGCGATGGAGTTGGGCAATCGCCTGCGCGCGTTGGGGTACCACGTTGTGCTGACCCGCACCACCGACCGGGCCCTGTCCGACGACACACCGGAAACCGGACGGGGACGCCACGCGCGCGATTTGCTGCAGCGTAAGCGTTTGGCGGATGCGCTGCGCCCTCTGGTGGTCATCAGCCTGCACGCCAACTGGGCGAAAAGCGAATCCACACGCGGTGGGGAGGTGCTG
>PKQU01000246.1 GCA_017577925.1 Bacillota bacterium | reverse complement strand
TTCGGGCCGGGCATGCGCTTCGAAGTGGAGGTGGGCGAGCACGGCGGCAAGCCCGTCGCCGAATTCTACGTGGTGTCCGACGCAGACGGTATGCCGGTCGTCACCCGACCGCAGGACGCCCGGGGCGGCGGCGTGGTGGACGTGGTCTCCCTCGCGTTGCGCGTCGCCCTGCTGCAGGCCCTGAACCCCCCGCTTCCCGGGCCGCTCATCCTCGACGAGCCAGCCAAACACGTCAGCGAGGATTACATCGTCTCCGTTGTCCAGTTTTTGCAATCGGTCAGCGACGTCTTCTCGCGGCAAATCATCATGGTCACCCACAACACGCATCTGACGGAGTCGGCCGATACCGGGTACACCGTGCGTCTTGTGGGCGGGCGTTCCCATGTGGTGCCCCTCCGCCAAACTTGACAACCTTTTTTTTATCCGCTTAAAATCAGGTGTATGTGAAGGTTTTTCCTTCACGTTTCCTCCAAGGTTTGCGCGCCTGCGGGCGGATCAATCGAGGTACCCGTGGGGCGGTCGCAAGGACGCGATCGTGGCAGATTTGCGCGGTGAAGGAGGTGACGATGTTGGACGGTGTCGTTTTCGTACCCGTCCTCCTCGCCTCCACCGCCGTCGGTGTCGGAGTTGGCTACCTCATCCGCAAGCAAATTGCGGAAAAGAAGATCGGCTCGGCAGAAGAGGCGGCTCGGCAGATCGTTGAAAGCGCGAAAAAAGAAGCGGAAGCTGTAAAAAAGGAAAAAATTCTCGAAGCGCGTGATGAAATTCACCGCTTGCGCAGCGACGCGGAGCGGGAAATCCGCGAGCGTCGTGGCGAGTTGCAACGCTTGGAACAGCGCCTCTTGCAAAAGGAGGAATCCCTCGATCGCAAGCGTGAAACCCTCGAGAAAAAAGAAGAAGCGCTCGCAGCCAGGGAACGGGAGATCGCGGCAAGAGCGCAAGAGATTGACGAATTGCATCGCAGACAGGTGGCCGAACTGGAACGCATCTCCGGTCTGACGACGGAGGAGGCCCGGGAAACGATCCTGAAAACCGTGGAAAACGAGGTGCGGCACGAGGCGGCCCAGCGGATCAAGGAGATCGAGCAGCAGGCCAAGGAGGAGGCCGACCGCCGCGCCCGGCAGATCATCTCCCTCGCTATCCAGCGTTGCGCGGCGGATCATGTGGCGGAGACGACGGTATCGGTCGTCACCCTGCCGAACGACGAGATGAAGGGCCGCATCATCGGGCGCGAGGGCCGGAACATCCGTACCCTGGAAACGCTCACCGGGATCGACCTGATTATCGACGACACACCGGAAGCGGTCATCCTGTCGGGGTTTGACCCCATTCGGCGGGAAATCGCCAAAACGGCCCTCGAAAAACTGGTTGCCGATGGCCGCATCCACCCCGCTCGCATCGAGGAAATGGTAGAGAAAGCGCGGCGCGAGGTGGACGAGCGCATCCGCGAATACGGCGAACAGGCGACGTTCGAAACCGGTGTGCACGGGCTTCATCCCGATTTGATCAAGATCCTCGGGCGCCTGCATTTCCGCACCAGTTACGGCCAGAACGTCCTCAAGCACTCCATTGAGGTGGCCCACCTGGCCGGACTGATGGCTGCGGAGCTGGGCGAGGACGTGCAGCTGGCCAAGCGGGCCGGCCTCTTGCACGACATCGGGAAGGCCCTCGACCATGAAGTCGAAGGATCACACGTGGAGATCGGCATCGAGCTGGCCAAGAAATACGGCGAGCACCCGGCGGTGATCAACGGCATCGCCGCGCACCATGGCGACGTGGAGCCGACCTCGGTGATTGCCACCCTGGTCTGCGCAGCCGACGCCCTGTCGGCAGCCCGCCCCGGTGCGCGCCGTGAAACGTTGGAGGCGTACATCAAGCGCCTGGAGAAGCTCGAGGAGATCGCCGATTCCTTCGACGGAGTCGAAAAGTCGTACGCCATCCAAGCAGGACGCGAGGTGCGCATCATTGTCAAGCCGGACCAGGTGGACGACCTGGCAGCCTTCCGCCTGGCCCGCGAGATTTCCAAACGCATCGAAAACGAGCTGGATTACCCCGGTCACATCAAGGTGACGGTTATTCGTGAAACCCGAGCCGTCGAATATGCCAAATGAAGTGGCACATCGGCCACTTCTTTTTTTCGTGGTACAATAA
>PKQU01000245.1 GCA_017577925.1 Bacillota bacterium | reverse complement strand
CGTCACCCTCCAGGACCACCTGGCCATCGACGCGGGTTTCCGTGAAGCGGGTGGTAATCAGATCGGCGAAGGTTTCGCCGACTTGCGGCTGCTTTTGCATGTACTGCAAGGCCTTGAGGACATCCTGACGGCTGACGACTCCCAAGAGGCGCCGCTGGCCGTCCACGACGGGCAAAAGCTCGATGCCTTCCCACACCATCAGATGGGCCGCTGCCGCCACCGACATGTTGGGCGATGCCGTCAGCGGCTGCTTGGTCATCACCCGCTCAATCGGCGTATCGGGCTCGAGGCCAATCACGTCCTTGGTGGTGACGATGCCGACCACGCGGTCGTGCTCATCGACAACGGGATAGCGCGAATGCCCGGTCTCCATCTGCAAGGCCTCCCAGCGGGCGACGGTGTCGTCCGGGTGCAACACCACCGTGGCGTGGCGGGGAACAAGAATGTCTTCGACCAGGATGATTTCCTTCTTGATCAGCCGGTCAAAGATCGCCCGGTTGATTAGCGACGCCACCGTAAAGGTGTCATAGCTGCTCGAGATGAGCGGCAGCGCGTATTCGTCGGCCAAACGCTTCACCTCGTCACTGGCGTCAAACCCGCCGGTGATCAGCACCGCCGCGCCGTGCTGGAGAGCCAGCTTGTGGGCCTGGTCACGGTTGCCCACAATCAAGAGGCTGCCCGGCTCAACGTAGCGCATCATCGCCTCCAGTTTCATGGCCCCGATCACAAATTTGTTCAGGGTTTTGTGCAGTCCCTCGCGCCCGCCGAGGACGTGGCCTTCCACGATGTTCACCACTTCGGCAAAGGTCAGCTTCTCGATGTTTTCCTTCTGTTTTTTCTCGATGCGCACCGTGCCGACGCGCTCGATGGTGCTGACCAGGCCGCGCGCCTCGGCATCCTTGATTGCCCGATAGGCCGTCCCCTCGCTGACCCCCATGTCCCGGGCAATCTGGCGCACCGAGATCTTCGTCCCCACGTCCAGCGACTCGATGTACTGGAGAATCTGCTCGTGTTTCGTCGTCAAATCCCCGTCACCACGCTTGTTGGAAAATCTGTTTTACCGCCTCGCCGCTGCTGTGCTCCACATGGCTTTGCCCTATTATAGCGCCGAGCGGGCCGCCGCACAACCGCGCCCTCAGCGGGGCGGGTATACGAGCAGCATATGGACCCGTGTCGGCCGGTCACCGCAGCGGTACGTATGGGGGCGGTCCGCGACCATGCGTAGGGCGTCCCCGGCGCGCAGGGTGTACGTACAGCCGTCCACGTCAACCGACAGCTCCCCCTCGGCGATGAGCAGGTATTCCTCGACGCCGGCGGGATGCGGCTCGGAGGCGTGGATCACGCCGGGGTCCATCTCCACCCGGTACACCTCAAGGCGTGTGGCACGGTCGAAGGGAAAGACGGGGTAGACGCGATATCCGCCGCCTTCCTCGACAACGGGGGAGGTGGCGACGCGGGGGACGACGGTAACCGTTGGGGGCTCGGGCTCGATCAGCGCCGAAAAGGTCAAGTTCAACCCCGCGGCGATCTTCCACAGCGTGGTCACCGTCGGGCTCGACTCGCCCCGCTCGATCTGGGCAAGCATGCCCTTGCTCACACCGGTGAGCTCAGCCAGCTTGTCGAGGCTGAGCCCGCGCTGTTTGCGCAGGCGCTGCAAGTTGCGGCCAATCTGCACGTGAATGGGTTCCATGGGCTCACCCCGGTTGTCGGAAAACGTGTTGACCCACAGGAATCGGCCTTCCCGCGTGTGAACCAAGTTGTATGTTATATTGTACGAATGTATAATACATTATAAACTCTTCGACTTGCGAACAAGGAGGCCGCAACCCATGAACCGCGACGCGCACCGCGCCTTTTTCCGCGGCGTTCGAACGGGAGTGCCGATTGCCGTCGGCTACCTGCCCATCTCCATGGCCTTTGGCGTGCTCGCCCGGTCGGCCGGCTTGCCGGAGGTGGCGGCAGTGGCGATGTCGGTGCTCGTCTATGCCGGCGCCAGCCAGTTTGTCGCCGTCAACCTCCTCGCACTGGGCGTGGCGTGGAGCGAAATCGTGCTGACCACGTTCCTCCTGAACTTGCGTCACCTGCTCATGACGGCAGCCCTTTCCCGGCGCATCGAGCCGGGCGTGCCGAAACCGCTGCGCGCGCTCGTGG
>PKQU01000060.1 GCA_017577925.1 Bacillota bacterium | reverse complement strand
CGAGGCGCATGATGGCCCCCTTCCCAAACTGCTTTTCGATCTGGCGCAGGGCCATCTCAAGGGCCGCACGTCGATCGGACACAACGCTCTCCCCTTTTCCCCAATTTCCGAGTCGGGCTGCATGTCATTTCTCTTCCATCATACATGCTCGTGGGCGGATTGCCAAGAGGAAAGGCGAAAAAATGTTCGCCTTAGCTGACCGGCGTCTGGTTGCGCTTCCCCTTCTTCGCCGCCTTGTTTCCATTTTCGCGCGCGGCACGCGGCTTGGCCGGCTCCACGTTCACCCGCCGTCCGTTGATGCGCGCGTTGCGCAGCGCCTCGTACACAAAGGGAGCCACCTCGGTGGGCACTTCCACAAAGGCGAAGGAGTCAAAGAGGTCGATCCGCCCAATGGTCCGCGCCGGGATCCCGGCCTGTTCGGCGATCACCTCGGCAACCTCACGGGGGCCGAGCCCAGCGCTGCGGCCCACGTTGAGAAAGAAGCGCACCATGCCGTCGCGCGCGCCGGTATCCCCGAAGTTGTACTCCTCGCCCTCCGCGTCGCCCGGCCCAAAGGCCAGCTTCAACGCGGCGGCGGCCAGGTCGACCACGTCGCCGCCATCATCGGCCCACTGCTGCACGAAGGCGCGATAGAGATCCAGGTCCTTCTTGTCCAGCTGGGCCGTCAATTGTGCTGTCCAGTATTGGATTTGTCGGTCGCCCAGCTCGCTGACCGTCGGCACGTCGCGCGGCTCAATGGACACCTTCACCGTGCGCTCGATATGCTGCAGCTGTTTCATCTCCCGGGGCGTCACCAGCGTAATGGCCATCCCCGTCTTGCCGGCCCGCCCGGTGCGCCCGATGCGGTGCACGTAGCTTTCCGGGTCTTGCGGGATATCGTAGTTGATGACATGGGTGACGTTCTCCACGTCGATGCCACGGGCGGCAACGTCGGTGGCCACCAACAGCTCCAGTTCCCCGCTGCGGAACGCGTCCATCACCTTGTTGCGTTGCGACTGGTTCAGGTCACCGTGCAACGCGTCGGCACTGTAGCCGCGCGCCTGTAGGGCCTGGGCCAGCTCGGCGGCGCCCTTCTTCGTACGGCAGAACAAGATGCCGCGCTCGACGTCCTCGGCGTCTAGGATACGGCAGAGCACGTCGAGCTTTTGGCTCTCCAGGGCGCGGTAGTACACCTGCGTCACCGTCGGCGCCGCCACCGAACCGCGGGAGATGGCGACCACCTCCGGGCGGTTCATGTACTGAAAGGCCAGACGGCGGATCTCCGGCGGCATCGTCGCCGAGAAGAGCAGCGTCTGGCGGTCCTTCGGCACCAGGCGAAGAATAGCCTCGATGTCGTCGATGAAGCCCATGTCGAGCATCTCGTCGGCCTCATCGAGCACGAAAAAGCGCACGTCATCCAGGCGCAGCGTCCTGCGGCGCAAATGGTCGAGCACGCGCCCCGGCGTGCCGATGACGATCTGCACCCCTTTTCGCATCGCCCGGATCTGGTGCTCAATCGACTGTCCGCCGTAGATGGGCAGGGCACGCACGCCCCGCTTGTATTTGGCAATCTTGCCGATCTCCTCGGCTACCTGGATGGCCAGTTCCCGCGTCGGCGCCAGCACAATGGCCTGAACGCGTGGCACGGGGGTAACCCGTTCGACAATGGGAATGCCGAACGCCGCCGTTTTTCCTGTTCCGGTCTGGGCCTGGCCGATCACGTCGCGGCCGTCCAGCACCAGGGGAATGCATGCTGCCTGAATCGGCGACGGTTCTTCGAAGCCCATGTCGGCAAGGGCGTCGAGGATCGCTTTGGAAATGCCGAATTGCGCAAAGTCAGCCATTCGTCTCGCTCACCTTTCGTTATCATAACCTCTCAAGGTCTCACTCGCAGTCTTGCTTGGCCTGAGGGGGACAACGATCGCCCAGCACCCGCCACAACCAGAACAGGGCATGTTTCGCCGCCCGCAAGCGGATTGCCTCACGATCGCCGGCCAGCTGGAGGCGCTCCGTCTGCACCGTCCCGTCCGGGAGGGCCAATCCCAGGTGCACCTCGCCTACGGGCTTGCCTTCGGCCGGGTCGGGACCGGCCACGCCGGTCACGGCCAGCCCCACGTCAGCCTGCAGGGCGCGACGAACGCCCGCGGCCATCTCCCGCGCGCAGGCAGGGCTGATCGTCCCGTATGCGGCAAGGGTTTCGCCCGACACCCCCACGAGGTTCCGCTTGGCCTCTAGCGTATAGGCCACAATGCCGCCGGCAAACACCCGGGAAGCGCCCGGAACGCCCGTGATGAGCTCGGCAATCCGGCCCCCGGTGCAGCTTTCGGCAACGGCCAAGCGCAGGCCGCGATCGGCGAGCCGGCGTACAACGACGACGGGCAGGCGATCGTCGTCCGAACCGTAGTAGTAACGCCCAATGCGGGCGAGGATGGCCGCTTTCACGGGGCCGATGAGGGCGCGGGCCTCCTCGCGAGACGGCGCCTTTGCCGTCAGCCGCAGCGTCACCTCGCCGTCCTCCACGAGGGGGGCCACCGTGGGATTCGTCTGCGCGTCCAGCAGGTCGGCGATCTGCTCGGCCAGGGCCGCCTCGCCGATGCCGAAAAAGCGCAGCACTTCCGAGTGCACAACAGCGCCCATGGGGGCAAACGCCTCCAGCACCGGGCGTAGGTGGCGTTCCACCATCGGCACCAGCTCGCGCGGAGGTCCCGGCAGCAGGACGTACAGCTTGCCCTCGGCTTGGACCGCCATCCCCGGGGCCAGCCCGGTCTCATTGGGCAGCACGGTGGCTCCCTTCAACACCAGCGCCTGTTTGCGGTTGTTCTCCGTCATCAACAGGCCCCGCTGCCGGAAAAAGGCCTCGATCCGCGCCAGCGACGGCCCGTGCACCTCGAGGGGCAACCCGAGGAATGCAGCCACCGTTTCCTTGGTCAGGTCATCCGGCGTCGGGCCCAGCCCGCCGGTGAGGATGACGATGTCGGCACGGCGGCTGGCGATCTCCAGACAGGCGCGCAGTCGCGCAGCGTTGTCCCCGACGGCCGTGTGAACGTACACGTCAACTCCCCACTCGGCCAGCTTGCGTGACAGGAACTGGGCATTCGTGTTGCAAATTTGCCCCAACAGCAGTTCGGTACCCACAGCGACAATCTCCGCGTTCATCGTTCGCCTCCAAAAATGAAAGCGTAGGCCGCCTTCACCCACCGCGCAGGCGCAACCTACCGCTACCGGCTCAACTGGATGACATGTTTGTTTTTCACAAAATAGTCGACCCCCGAAAGGATGGTCATCGCCATGGCAACCCAGATGGCTACCGTGTCAAAGGGAAAGCCGATGGAGCGGAAGGGGAAGTTGTTGATGATGAGAGCGACGATGGCCACAATCTGCGTCCACGTCTTGGCCTTGCCGAGGGAACTGGCGGCGATCACACGCCCTTCCGCCGCCGCCACAAGGCGCAACCCCGTGACGGCGAACTCCCGGCTGATGATCACCACCGCCACCCATGCGTCAAGGCGCTGCAATTCGACGAGGGAGATCAGCGCGGCGGAGACGAGCAGCTTGTCGGCCAAGGGGTCGAGAAACTTCCCCAGGTTGGTGACCAACTTCCGCTTCCGCGCAATGTACCCGTCGAGCCCGTCGGTAATTGCGGCAACGATGAACACGCCGGCCGCGATCAGCTCGCTGACCGACGTGCTCATGCCGCCGATGGTCACCGAGCCGAAGTCAAAGCGCACGAGGATGAACAGCATGACGACCGGCACGAGAATGATGCGCGCCAGCGTGATTGCGTTCGGCAAGTTCACTCGCACGCCACTCCTGTCAGGTCGTAGTCATGAGCATGGGTGATGCGGACGTTGACGATCCGCCCTTGTTTGCCACGGTATCCGCTGACGAACACCTCGCCGTCGATCTCCGGGGCATCGTAGGGCGTACGGCCGATGAAGACGTCATTTTGGCCGTCGTAACGTTCGATGAGGACGGGCAGCTCCTTCCCGATAAAACGCTGGGAGCGCTGGGCCGCCACCTCGCGCTGGATCTCCATGAGCGTGTTGGCGCGGCGTTCCTTCGTCTCCTCGTCGATCTGGTCCGGCAGGCGTGCCGCAGGCGTCCCCTCTTCCTGCGAGTAGGTGAACACGCCGAGGCGGTCAAACTGGATCTCCCGCACGAAATCGCACAGGCGTTCAAATTCCTCCTCCGTCTCGCCCGGAAACCCGACGATGATCGAGGTGCGCAGGGCCACGTCGGGAATGCGGTCGCGGATTTTGGCAATCAGCGCCCGGATGTCGCGCTGCCGTCCGGGACGGAGCATTCGCTTCAGGATCCGGTCCTCGCTGTGTTGCAACGGCATGTCGATGTACTTGCACACCTTCGGGTTGGTGGCGATTACCTCGAGCAGCTCGTCGGTGAACGCCCCCGGATACATGTAGTGAAGGCGGATCCACTCGATGCCGTCCACCTCGGCGATGCGGTTTAAGAGTTCCGGAAGCGCATGGCGTCCGTAGAGGTCCACCCCGTAGTTGGTCAGGTCCTGGGCAATCAGACACAGCTCCTTGACGCCCTGCTCGGCCAGCATGCGCGCCTCTTCCACAATCGACTCGAAGGATCGGCTGCGGAACTTCCCGCGCAGCTGGGGAATGACGCAGAAGGTACAGCGGTTGTCGCACCCTTCGGCGATTTTCAGGTAGGCCGTGGCCGTTCCTTCGGGCACTTTGCGGCGCCAGACGCGTTCATAAGAAAAGACGGGATTCCCGACCGACACCGGTTTGTGCCCCGCCAGCGCCTGCTCGATGATGTCCGCGATCTTATCAAAATCACCCGTTCCGACGATGCCGTCGATTTCCGGCATCTCCTGTATCAGCATTTCCTTATATCGCTGGGTCAAACAGCCGGCGACGATCAGCGCCTTGAGCTGTCCGGTTTCCTTGTAGTCGGCAATGTCGAGAATGGCCTGGATCGACTCTTCCTTCGCGGCGTCGATGAACCCACAGGTGTTGACGATGCACACCGTCGCCTCTTCCGGCGACGCGACGCGTTGGTAGCCTTTTTCCTCAATCAGTTGCGACATGATGTCGGAGTCTACGAGGTTCTTTTCACAGCCAAGGGTCACAATCGCCACTTTTTCTGCCATGCATGGTTCCTCCAACGCGTTTCCAGTTTCCTCCCCACAAGTATACTGCAACCGGATGAACGGTGTCAAAAACAAAAACCTGCATCCCGCACGGGCGATCAGGATGCAGGCCAAGACATCAGGTGCCGGAAGGAGTCGGCGACGCTTCGCGCTTGACGTAAACGGAAACGGGTTGCGGCATGTCCGCCGTGGGGAGCGACACGCCGTTGATCGTCACGTCAACGCCGGGGGCATTCCCGAGGCGCAACCGGACCGCAGCGGCATCGGTCACCTCCCACGTCTTGCTTTGCCCGCGCGCCAGCGACACCTCTTCAATCACCGCGCCATTTCGAAACTTCCCGCCCGCCTCCTCGGCCTTGCGCACCTGCAGCCAGCACCGCTCGCGGGACGCCGTGACGGCGATCGTGAGCCGGTCCACTCCCTTGACGACGTATACCCATGTCGGTCCGTCGGTCTTGACCGGCTGCAGCTGGGGCTGGGTGACCGGTTCGCTCGGCTGAGCGGGTTCGCCGGCCTGATCCGTCGGCGTGCCCGGCGCTGTGGGCGGTTCGGGCACGGTTTTCACCGTTCCCGCATCGGCGGCGGGAGGCGATTCAATCTGCACCATGCCGTCGTGGAAGGGGTCTTGCCCGTCCGGCCCCGGGCTTGTTCCTTCCCGCAAGGCAAACACCAGCACCGTAACAATTAAGGCCACAAACACATACAGCAGGACGCGCACCGTCCATCCACCCGCCGTCACCACCCGACGCCGGCTGGCGCGCGTCTGGGTAATCGTGGGAATCGGAGCGGATTCCTCCGTTTTCGGCAAGATCGCCTCGTACTGCCGAACGATCTCGTCGGGATCCAGCCCGACCACCTCCGCGTACCGGCGAACAAATGCGCGCGTGTAGAAGTGGCCCGGCAACACGTGCAAGTCGCCGCGCTCAATCGCCTCGAGGTAGTGCCGCTGGATTTTCGTCCGCTCCTGCAAATCCTCCAGGGTGAGACCCTTCGCTTCCCGCGCGCGCCGCAACACGTCCCCTAGTTCGGCCGACATACGATCACCTCGCTCCGTCAGAAGTCAAAGGCGGAAAACCCGCCTTCGACGTCTTCGTATGTAATCTCCTCGTCGGGATGGTTGCGCAGTTCGATGATGTAATCAAAGTCGTCCCACTCGAACTCGGTCTCCCGCACAAAGATG
The DNA here is from genome assembly GCA_017577925.1 of Bacillota bacterium. Classification (GTDB taxonomy): domain Bacteria; phylum Bacillota; class Bacilli; order Calditerricolales; family Calditerricolaceae; genus Calditerricola. The sequence goes on along the minus strand of PKQU01000060.1, from coordinate 3,871 downwards.
TCGGGGTGTTCGACACACTTGGTGGCCGGCAGGCGGATGATGTCGCGCACCAGCATGTGATGCCGCTCATTGGATCGCAATGTGGAGACGATCCCGTCAATCAAGTAAACATGGTCCGGGGAAATCTCATCATCGGCCAGCTGCGTGCGGGCCGTCTGCCGCAACAACGTGGACGAGATGAAGGTCCACCGCTTGTTCGCGCACACGCTGGCCGCAACCAGCGACTCCGTCTTGCCGACGCGCGGCATGCCGCGAATGCCGATCATTTGGTGGCCTTCCTTTTTAAATATCTCCGCCAGAAAATCGACCAACAGCCCAATCTCGTCGCGCACAAAGCGGAAGGTCTTCTTGTTGTCGGAATCGCGCTCGATGTACCGCCCGTGGCGCACGGCCAACCGATCCAGGAGTGTCGGCGGGCGCAGGCGGGTCACGCGAATATTCTCGATGTTGCGAAGTAGGCCACCCAGGACCTGAATTTTATGGTTGTCATCGGTGACGAGGAGCATGCCCCGCCGCCGGTTTTCGACCCCGTTGATCGTGACGATGCTCACCCCGAGCATCCCCAGAAGCGACGCCACGTCGCCCAACAGTCCCGGGCGGTTTTTCGTGATCTCATACTCCAAATACCACTCGTTCATCGCGCCACTCCCTTCCGCTTCTCGCCTCTCCCCTCCTCATTCTACACGGATCCCCACCGACCTGCAAAAGAATTTGCATGGACAGCAAATTCTCGAACATAAGGAAAACCCTTCTTGACGAGCAAGAAGGGTTTTGCCATGGGTTTACTGTTTGCTGACCATCTTCACCATCAGGTTGGCCAGCGTCTTCTGTTCCTCTTCCGTTCCCGCCTCCCACAATTCCTTTAGGAGGCGTTCCTCATGGTTTTTGGGGTCCACTTCTTGGGCGAGGTAATCCCCGATGTAATACGCCACGTTGGCAATGGTATCCGACGACATGCCCATCTTCTGCGCCTGTTCGACGCGCTGGGCCAGGAATTGTTTCCACTGCTCGAAGGAGTCGAGCACCGACATCGTTGCGTCCCTCCTGGTCGCGGTGGGTTTGGGTTCACGTTTAGGGTGATCGCGGAGGGACAAAATTATGCACCGCCTAGCAAACCCATCCGCCGCTGACGGCGATCACCTGGCCGGTGATGTACCCGGCTGCCGGCGTGGCCAAAAAGGCGACCAACGCCGCCACATCCTCCGGCAGCCCCAGCCGCCCGGCCGGAATGTCCTCGGCGAGGGCCTGCCGGTCCTCGGGGGTCAGGAAGGCGTCGAGGGGCGTATCGATGACCCCTGGCGCCACGGCATTCACCGTGATGCCGCTGGAGGCGAGCTCTTTGGCCAGGGCTTTCGTCATGGCGTTGAGCCCCCCTTTGACCGCCGAATAGGCCACTTCGCACGCCGCTCCGGCCAGGCCCCACACCGACGAGATGTTGATGATGCGCCCGAACCGCGCCGCCACCATCCACGGAATGACCCGCTGGCAGGCGAAAAAGGCCGCCTTGAGGTGCAGGTCGCAGAGGGCATCCCACACCGCTTCCGTCGTGTCCACGGCAAGACCGTAGTGGGAGGTTCCGGCGTTGTTCACCAGGATCAGCGGCCGGCCAAGCACGGCCACGCGGTCGAAGAGGGCCTCGCGCTCCGCCCCCACACGCAAATCGGCGCGATGGCAAAAGGCCATCGCGCCCTGGGCGCGGCACCACTCCGCAAGGGCCAGCGCCTCCTGCTCGCGGCGGTGGTAATGGATGTGCACATTGGCTCCCTGGGCGACAAGGGCGCGAACGATGGCCTGGCCAATGCCGCCCGACGCACCGGTTACGAGGGCCCACCGCCCGGAAAGGGGACGGTCTGCCGTCACGCCCCTCCCTCCTTCGCGGTCGCCTCCTTCCCCTGCGGGGAGCGAACAATGCAGGCGGAAAAGCGGGCAAAATCCCAATGCTCGGCCATGCGCGCGTTGACATCGTCGGCGGTCAGGGACTCAAGGAGGGCCACCGTCCGGAACAGATCGGTTTCCTGGAAGCGGTATTTGGTGAACTGGTTGGCGATGAATTCGGGCGCGTTGAGTTGGGCCAGGAACTCTCCCAGCCGCTTGCGCCGGGCCCGCTCGAAATCGGTGACGGAGATGCCCCTTCGCACGACCGCCTCCAGCCCCTTCCGCACCTCGTCGAGCATGCGGTCGGGATCGGGGGTGTCCCCGCCGGCTAGGGAGAAGCTGTACGTCGTCTCCACCGACACCTCCACCCCAAAGGTGTCGTCGATCAGGCCCTCGTCGTACAGCTTCTGGTACAGGTCAGATCCCGGTCCCAAGACGATGTCGTACAGGAGCTGCGTAGCCAGCTCCCGTTTCAGCAGCGCATCACCCGACACGCCGCCGGCCGGGTCCTTAAAGCCAAACAAGCACTTCGGCACGCCCACCGGCAAGGCGATTTCGACGCGCGCTTGGCGCGCGTTGGCCGGCTCCTCGGGATAGAAACGGCGGATGGCGCCGGGCGGGGCAAAGGTTTTTCCGGCCTGGTTTTCGGCAACAAGGGACAGGATGCGCGCGGGATCAACCGGGCCCACGACGAACAGGGCCATGTTGGACGGATGGTAGAAGGTCTCGTAACACAGGTAGAGAAGCTCCTTGGTGATCGTCATGATCGACTCCACCGTGCCGGCAATCTCCGTCCGCACGGGGTGGCGGTGGTAGAGCCCCTGGAGCAGGCCGAAGTAGGCCCGCCACTCGGGGTTGTCGTCATACATGCGAATCTCCTGGGCGATAATCCCCTTCTCCTTCTCCACGTTCTGGTCGGTAAAGTAGGGGCGCTGAACGAAATCGAGGAGCGTCGTCAAATTCTCTTCAACGTTTCCGGTGCAGGAAAAGAGGTAGGTGGTGCGCTCGAAGGTGGTGTAGGCGTTGGCCGAGGCGCCAAGGGACGAAAAGCGCAGGAAGATGTCGCCGTCTTCTTCTTCAAACATTTTATGTTCGAGGAAGTGGGCGATACCGTCCGGCACCTGGATCGGTTCCTTGCCCGGCGGGGCGAAATGGTTGTCAACGGAGCCGTAGCGCGTGGCGAAGGTGGCATAGGTCTTGTGGAAACCCGGTTTGGGCAACACGTACACGTCGAGCCCGTTTGGCAGACGGTCATGGTGGAGGGTCTCCTTCAGGCGGTCGTACACAATCGTCTTCAACGCTCGTCCCCCCTGTCGCGCAGGAAGTATACGGTGTCCACGGCGACGCCCTCGGCGATGCGCACCACGTCGTCCCGCGTGACGCCCATAATGCCCTCGATGAGTCCGTCCACGGTGATCGGCCGCCCGGCCAGCACACTGTGGTAGGCGAAATCAATGAGCTGGCGAGGATTGTCCAGGAGCTCGCGGTACTGATTGGCCAGGGAAACCTTCGTCCGCTGGAGCTCGTCTTCGGTGATCTCCCCACGCCGCAGCATGGCCAGCTGTTCCTCGATGATGGCCAAGGCCTTTTCAAAGTTCTCTACGGCGATGCCGGAGAAGATCATCAGAATGCCCTTGTGGGACTCCAGGCGCGAGGCGGCATAATACGCGAGACTGGCCTTCTCCCGCACGTTGACGAACAACTTGGAGTGGGGAAAACCGCCCAGCACGCCGTTGTAGACCAGCAGGGCCGGATACGCGTCGGCGTCGGCAATCGTCACCGGCGTGCGGCAGCCGATGTTCAGTTTCCCCTGCGTCACGTCGAGCCGTTCTACGACGGTGCGCCGCTCGGCCACCTCCGTCTTGACCACCGTCGGGGGTAGCGCGGCCTTCGGCTGGCGCGACAGGCCGTCAAAGAGTTTCCCCAGCGCCTGCCGTGCCCGGCCGGGGTCAACGTCGCCAACGAGGAACACGTCGATGGGATAGTGGGCGAACAG
>PKQU01000244.1 GCA_017577925.1 Bacillota bacterium | reverse complement strand
GAAGTGTTGGTGAAAAAGGGGGATACGCGCATCTCCTCCTAAAGGGTTGGATTTTTCCAGCCCTCTTTTTTATGGCCGAGCAGGATTTCGCGTGTGTTCGTCGAAGAAATCATACCGGTCAGACGTCATACCTTCAGGTGAAGGGAGGACACCATGCGTTTCGTTTCCCGCCCACTGTACCTTCACGTCATCGACTGGATCAAGGAACAGATCCGTGAGGGACGGTTTACGCCCGGCGAGCGGCTGCCGTCGGAATTTGAGCTGGCCAAACAGCTCGGGGTAAGCCGCACCACGCTGCGGGAAGCGCTGCGCATTCTGGAGGACGAAAACATCGTGGTTCGCCGGCACGGTGTTGGCACCTTCGTTCATCCGCGTCCGTTGTTTTCGAGCGGCATCGAGGAGCTGTTCAGCGTCACGGACATGATTGCCGCCCACGGAAAACGGCCAGGAACCCATTATTTGTTTACCGGTCGGGTAAAAGCGCAGGCGGAGGATCGGGAAAAACTGAACATAACAGAAGAAGATGAGGTGTATGTGATTGAACGCCTCCGCACCGCAGACAACGAGCCGGTCGTGTACTGCATCGACAAGATTCCGGCGCGATTGCTTCCGGACCCGGTGCCGCTGCATTACACGTCCATTTTTCAGCTCCTGGAACGTGAGGCCGGCGTTACCATCAGTTATGCGGTAGCCGAGATCGAACCGGTGGGATACCACGAAAAGGTTTCGTCCCTCCTTTCCTGCGCGCCGGAGACGTCCCTTCTCCTGTTGAAGCAGGTGCACTACGACAGCCAGGAAAACCCAGTGCTCTACTGCTTCAACTATTTTCGCGCCGATCGGTTCTGCTTCCGGGTTGTGCGCCGGCGCCCGCTTGCGCGCTAGTGCGCGCGACCGATTTTGTAAGGGTTTTCAATCTCTGGTGTCCACCCTCCCTGAGGTCTGACCCGGTTCCCTTTGATTGGTAACCATCATACAGAAGGAGGTTGTCGGTTTTCCATGATCCGAGCAAAGAAATGGGTTACCGGAGCAACGGCGGCGGTGCTCGCGCTCGCCCTTGTGACGGCGGGATGTGGCACGGCGAAGAACGAGAACAACGCGCAAGGCGGGGATGGCGGCAAAACCTTCCGCGTGGCCATGGTCACCGATACCGGTGGGGTGAATGACAACTCGTTTAACGAAAGCGCGTGGAACGGGTTGCAGAAGCTCCAAAAAGACAAGGGCGCCGAGGTCAAGTATGTGGAAAGCAAGAGCGATGCCGATTACGTGCCCAACCTGACCTCGTTCGTTAAAGACGGTTACGACCTGACGTGGGGCATTGGCTATCTGATGGGCGACGCGGTGAAGGAAGTGGCCAAGAAGAATCCGGACGCCAAGCTGGGCATCGTCGACTTCGACCTGACCAAAGAAGGCCTGAAAAATGTGGTCAGCGTCACGTTCAAAGAGCACGAGGGTGCTTTCCTGGTGGGCGTCATCGCCGGGATGATGACGAAAACGAACAAGGTCGGGTTTGTCGGCGGCATGGAGTTTGACGTGATCAAGCGTTTTGAGAATGGGTTTAAAGCAGGGGTCAAGACGGTCAACCCCAAAGCCAACGTGGTCGTCGTGTACACGGGGGCCTTCAACAAGCCCGATCTTGGGAAGCAGACGGCAGCGTCGATGTACGACCAAGGGGTGGACATCATCTTCCACGCGTCGGGGCAGACGGGTGACGGCGTGTTCAACGAGGCCAAGGAGCGCCGCAAAGCGGGCAAAACCGTATGGGTGATCGGTGTTGACAAAGACCAATCCCTCACCTTCGGCACCGATGTGACGCTCACCTCGATGATCAAGCGCGTGGACAATGCCGTGTACACGGTTTCCGAGAAGCTGATGAACGGCGAGTTTCCCGGCGGGCAGGCGCTGCAGCTGGGGTTGAAAGAAGACGGTGTCGGCATCCCGGAAACTACCAAGCAGAACGTTCCGGCTGACGTGCTGGCCAAGGTGGAGGAATACAAGCAGAAGATCATCAATGGTGAGATCAAGGTGCCGGCCACGGACAAGGAATACCAGGCGCAGTTTCAATAATGGGCCACGCAAGCAGGCGACAGGGCTGGGTTCGACCGGCCTTGTCGCCTTGCTTACGGCTTGACGCGAAGGGAGGGTGTGCGGTGTCCGAGTATGT
>PKQU01000059.1 GCA_017577925.1 Bacillota bacterium | reverse complement strand
GGTGTGCACGAACTGCGGCCAATGGACCGGGTGCTGAGGGGACAGCACATCGGATCCCACCGGGCTGTGGGAGGAACCGATCGACAGCACGACGGCACCGAAGGATGATGGGAATTGACAACGGTTCGCTGGATGATCCCAACACGCCGTGGCGGTAAGCCCGTCCGCTGATCCGCGGGTCATCGAGCTGGAGAAATCCTTTTCGTCCTGATGATCGCGGCGGCTTCCCGTTTGCCGGGAGTTGTGTCCTGGAGGTGGCAAGCCGGGCCTTGTCGGGGCATATCCCTGGTACCAAGGGGGGATGAGCCGTGACGAGGCTGTACGTGGTGCGCGGGCGAACGGTGCTCGCCGTGTTGACGGTGGCGGCCTTGGGGCTGCTCGTGTACGCGTGGGATGGTGCCCGGATGCCCCTGCTTCCCGTGGTGAGCAACCCGGATGCGGTGAGCGGCCCGGGCGGGGGGCGCGCGGTGACGTTTCACATTGTCACCGGCGAATTCAAAACGCGCCTTCCCGACGGCAAGGAGATCGAGGCGTACCGCTGGGATCCCGGAACCCTGGTGGTGCACAAGGGGGACCGCGTCACCCTGCACTTCCACGGCGTCAACGGGGCCAAGCATCCCTTTGAGATCCGCGGCTACAATGTGCGGGGAACGGTGGAGAAGGGAAAGCAAACGACGGTGCAATTTGTGGCCGACCGTGCGGGGACGTTCGAGATCGTCTGCCTGACCCATCCTGACCGGGCGCACCACGGCCCGATGGTGGGATACCTGCACGTGCTCGAACGGTGAGCGGAGCGCGGGGATCGGCGGTCGGATGCGGTCGAAGCAAGGGTGGGGAAAGTCACGAAACGGCGTCGCCCATAGGGGCGGGCCGTTTTTTCGTTCGTCGCGTTGACCGATCGCGCCACCGCTGTGGGCTTTCGGCGGCGGTGCCGTAGCCGATGCGGATTGTGGTGGGCGGACAAATTCCCCGGCAAGTATAATGAGGATCAAAACGCCTAGGGCGATTGTATTGACAAGGATGGGGGATTGCCATGCGTGTGCTGATTGCACCCGATTCCTTTAAAGGCTCGCTGACCAGCCGCCAGGTGGCTTCCGCCATGGCCCGCGGCGTGAAACGGGCGTGCCCGGAGGCGGACGTGCTGTGCCTGCCGCTGGCCGACGGCGGCGAGGGCACGATGGAGGTGCTCGTTGAGGCGACCGGAGGGTGGTATGTGCCGGTACAGGTGACGGGGCCCCTCGGCGATCCGGTTACGGCGCGGTACGGCGTGCTGGGTGACAGGGAAACGGTGGTGGTCGAGCTGGCCGCTGCGTCGGGGCTCGGCCTGGTTCCCCACGAGCGGCGTGATCCGCTGCGGGCCACGACCTACGGCACGGGCGAGCTGTTGCGTCACGCGTGGGAAGCGGGGCACCGCAGGTTCGTCATCGCGTTGGGGGGCAGCGCCACGAACGACGGCGGGGCGGGGCTTCTGCAGGCCCTAGGGGTTCGCCTCTATGATGCACAGGGCCGTTTGCTTCCGCCGGGCGGGGCGGCCCTTGCGCGTCTGGCCCGCGTGGAGTGGCCCGAGCGGGAAAGGTGGCGCGCGGCGGAGGTGACCGTGCTGTGCGACGTGGACAACCCGCTCCTCGGCCCCCACGGCGCCTCGCGGGTGTTCGGCCCGCAGAAGGGAGCGACGCCGGAGATGGTGGAACAGTTGGAGCGGGCTCTTGCCCGCTGGGCCGACGTGTCCGCCGCCTTCCTCGGGGAGGACCACCGCCATCGTCCGGGAGCCGGCGCCGCCGGGGGGACGGGCTTTGCCCTCCTGGCGTATTTGCGTGCCCGGATGCGCCCGGGCATCGAGGCCGTCATGGAAACGGTGGGGTTTGCGGAGCGAGCAGCGGGAGCCGATCTGATCCTCACCGGTGAGGGGAAACTGGACCGCCAGACGCTCCATGGCAAAGCGGTTGCCGGCGTGTGTCGGGTGGCGAAGAGCCGGGGCGTTCCGGTGATCGCGCTGGCGGGCACGGTGGAATTGGAAGGGAAGGATTGCGAGGGATTGGGGCTTGCCGGGGCGTTTTCCATCCTGAACCGCCCGATGACCTTAGCGGAGGCCGTGGCGGAAGGGGAGCGCTTGGTGGCGCACGCCGCGGAACAGGTGATCCGGTTGTGGCGCCATGCCTCCCCGTGAGCCGCCATGACCGGAAGGCGGCAGCGTATCCGCAAGCGGAAACCCGCACGGCTAGGCGCGCTTGAGGGCCACCATGAAAAGCAGCGCCAGCCCTACATAGCCAAAGGCCGGGTACAGGTACGCCACCAGGGTGTCGAACCCGAACTGGCTAATGAGGAAGCTCACGGCCAGAAGGGCGAGGATCAGCGGTTTTTCCGGCCACCGGAGCAGCTGCTGGAACTGGCGGGTCAAGCCGTAGATGTTGGCGATGAGCGTGGTGAAGATCTCACCGTAGACGACGAGGAGGAACAAGAGTTGTGCGGCTTGGCCCAGCTCGCGCACAATGCGGGCCATGGGAATCTCAAACTGAAAGATGCCCGCGCCCTCTGCGGCCATGACCAGGTGGTTGACCAGGAGCATGATGCCCAAACCGATGCCGCCCCACCATCCGCCCCAGGTCAGCACGCGCGCCGTGTTCATTTCGCTGCCCAGGGGGACGAGCACGGATAAGGCCATGGCGAGATTAAAAGCGACATAGGTGAACGGGGCGATGGACCAGCGCCCGCCATCGTGTGGCGGCGGGGAAGGGGAGAGGGCCGGCTGCGGATCGCGCAGCAGGTCGAGGGCCAACAGCACCGTAAACAACAGCATGAGCGGCACAACGAGGGAGTTGACGGCCAGGATGCCGCTGATGCCGCGGGCGATCACGAAATAGGTGAGGGCCAAGGTGACGAGGATGCCCGCCTGGTAGGGCAGGCCCAGCTGTTCGCGGAAGATGGCGCCCGTTCCGGAAAGCATCACCGAGGTCACGCCGAGCAGGATGAGGGGCATAAACACGTTGACCAGCCGTCCCAGGGCGGGGCCGAACAGGTACGCGTTGAACTCCTGATAGGAATACGCGCCGATGCGGTGGGCCAGGCGCATGATGCGCGCACCGAGCCACACGAACAGCCCGGTGGACAGGATGATGCCGAGCGTGCCGTAGGAACCGTACCGGGTGAAGAAATGCAGGATCTCCTGTCCCGACGCAAAGCCCGCCCCGACAACGGTACCGATGTACGTAAAGGCGATCTGCCCGATGACCAGCCATGCTCGGTTCACGCACGACCCCTCCGCTTGTGTCGATCAAGCTGTTCCCTTCACCCTTATGCGGAGGGCTGTCTGCCTATGATGCGCATTCTCCGGGCGAATGGCGGGTGCGCCGATTGCGGAGAATCTGATACGATGGAAGCAAGAAACGATAACGGGGTGAATGCGATGGTGGGGCAAGACGACAAGCAAGCCCGCCTATGGGCCACGGTTTGCCACTTGGCGGCACTGGTGGGGTACATCGTCCCGATGGGGCACGTGCTGGGCCCCCTCGTGGTGTGGCTCCTCAAGCGGAACGATTCCCCATTCGTCGACGACCAGGGGAAGGAGGCGCTGAACTTCCAGCTGTCCTTAACGATCTACGGGATGATTGCGGCACTGCTGGTGTTCGTCTTAATCGGCCTTCCCCTGCTGCTGGCGCTGATGGTCATTCAAGTGGTGTTTGTCATCGTTGCCGCGGTCAAGGCCAATGAGGGCCAGGCCTACCGGTACCCGATGACCATCCGCTTTTTCAAATGAGGCGGAACGGTATTGTTTGAATTGTTTGCACTCTGCAAAATCCGAAGGGGTGGGGTGCCCGTTATGGTGTCGAAAAACGTCGAAATAATTGGGGTACCGCCATATTGAATGGCCATTCAACCGCCGGTAAAATGAAAAGGGAAGCGGAGCATCGGGTTGGGACGGCAAATGCGCGGGCGAATGTGCGCGCGCGTTCCGGGGGACTGTGTGGTGCTCCCGCTCCCGAAGCGGTTTTCTTCTCTCGTCTTAAGCGGCGCGACGGCCGCTTTTTTCTTGAAACGGTCGTCCGTTCTTCAGCCGGGAGAACGGGGGTATGGACAAACGGCGCGGCGCCTCGGCCGAGGGAAACGAGGCGCCGCTTCTTTATTCGCCATCGAGCGATTCGGCCACCTGTACGGCGCGGCGGAAGAAGTGCTCGATTTCCTCTCGCGTTTTCGGGTCGCGGCTGACAAAGCGGATCAGCTCGCGCCCGTTCCGGAACGCGATGAAGCTGGGGATGCCGAACACGTCGTAGCGCGCAAACAGCTCGGGCAGCGTTTCGCGGTCCACGCGGATGACGGTCAGCTTGTCGGAAAAGGCGTTGGCCACCTCCGGCATGAACGGCTTGATGCGTTGGCAGTCGGGGCACCAATCAGCGTAGAATTCGGCGATGACCAGGTCGGGTCCGGCAATCGCTTGGTCAAACGCCTCCACCGTTTCGATGTCGCGCATGAACCCGGCACCTCCTGTATGTATAAATGATTTGGACGGTCGTGGCGGAAACGCCCGTTGCTTTCAGGATGACACGTTGCGGCGCGCCTTGCAAGGGGAACGGAGAAGCCGAGGCTCCGATCCGAGGGAGCTGTTAGCGCGTTCCCACGTTCAGCCGCTTCTCCAGGTACTCCGACAGGCGGGTGAGGGCGAGTACCACAACCAGGTAGAAGAGCGCGACGACCGTCCAGATCTCAAAGGCCGAATAGGTTGTGGCGATGATTAGCTGCCCTTTGCGGGCCAGTTCCTCAAAGCCGATCACCGATACGAGGGACGTGTCCTTCAGCGTGATGATGAACTGGTTGAGGAGCGACGGGATGACGATGCGGAAGGCTTGCGGCAGGATGACATAGCGCATGGCTTGGCGGTGCGTCATGCCCAGCGAGCGCGCCGCCTCCATCTGGCCGCGCGGTACGGCCTGGATGCCGGAGCGGAATACCTCGGCGATGTAGGCGCCGGCGTTCAGGCTCAGCGCGGAAATGGCCGCCGTCCACGCGTCGATGCGGGTGCCAAGGAGGGACGGTATCGCGAAGTAAATGTAGAAGACCTGCACGAGGAGGGGCGTCCCGCGCATCACGTTGATGTACGCGTTGGCGATGGCGTTGAGCGCCCGTTTTTTGGACAGCTTCATCAGCGCTGTGATGAGCCCGAGCACCAGCGCGATCAGCAAGGAGATGACCGTAAGCTGAAGGGTCATCCCCAGCCCGACGAGAAGCACGTCGAGGGATTGGACGATGATGTCAAAATTGATCATCGCACACATCCTTTCCGTGATCGGATTTGGTGACCGCGCAAGAAGAGGGGAGCGGACGCTCCCCCGTACGGGACGGCTTATTCGCCGAAGTATTTCTTGTACAGCTCGTCGTACTTGCCGCTTTCCTTCACTTTCTTCAGGCCGTCGTTGATTTTCTTCAGCAGCTCTTCTTTGCCCTTGGCCACGGCGATGCCGTAGTCGTCGCCCGTCATCGGCTCGCTGACCACCTTCAGCTTGCCGGGGTTTTGCACGATGTAGTGCTTGATCACCGGGAGGTCTTCGATCGCGGCGTCGGCGCCGCCGTTGATCACTTCAAGGTAGACGTCGTTGCCGTTGTCAAAGGTTTTCACCGTGGCCCCCTCGATCTGGCGGGCAAACTTTTCGCTTGTCGTCCCCAGCTTTACGGCGATGGTCTTGCCCTTCAGGTCATCCTTGCTCTTGATGGTGGTGTTGTCGGGGCGGACGGCGATGACCAGGCCGGCGCGGAAGTACGGTTCGGAGAAGTTGACCACTTTCTTCCGTTGCTCCGTGATGCTGATTCCGGCGACGGCCGCGTCAAGGGTGCCCGTTTGCAAGCCGGGGATGATGGCCTTGAACTCCATCGGCTTCAGCTCGATGTCGAGCCCTTCCGCCTCGGCGATCGCCTTGATCAACTCGATATCGAAGCCGGTGTATTCGTTGGTTTTCGGGTCGACGTACTCAAAGGGCGGGAACGAGGTGTCTGTTGCAACGATCACCTTTTCTCCTGCCGGACTGTCACCTGAGGCGGACGAATTGGTTTTCGTGCCGCAACCGACGAGAATGGACAGGCTCAGCAGGCTCACGAGGAAGACGGCCAGTCCTTTTTTCATCTCGCGTGATCCCTCCATGCTGAAGCTTTGCATGAAAACCCTTTCAAATAATCGTAAACGATATTGTGAAAATAATCGTAAATGATATTGTGAAAAACGTCAACGATTTTTCGTATAGTTATGAATATGGTTCGAGATGGTAAGCGGTAATGATCTCTTGGGGGACAGGGGTGAGGAGGTTCATGGTAGAATGGAAGGGGAGGACAAGGGTTTTGCAAAGGGGGGAGCATCCGTGGAAGGAACGAAGGTGCTGATCGGGGACGACGACCCGAACGTGTGCGAGATTATCCGTCTGTACTTCCAGAAGCAAAACCTCCATGTCCTCGAAGCCCGTAATGGCGAGGAAGTGCTGGCCCTCATGGAGCGGGAGAAACCGGATGTCGTCCTCCTCGACGTGATGATGCCGGGAAAAGACGGGTTTGAAGTGTGTCGAGAAATCCGGCAGCGCTGGGACGTGCCGATTATCATGTTGACCGCCAAAGATGACGAGGTGGACCGTGTTCTGGGCCTGGAGCTGGGCGCTGATGATTATGTGACGAAGCCGTTCAGCCCACGGGAACTGGTGGCGCGGATCAAGGCCATTTTTCGGCGCATGGACCGTCAAACGAAGGCCGACGACGACGGGCGTCCGCACCTGGTCTTTCCGCGCCTGGAAATTGACGGGCGGCGCCGCTTGGTGCTGGTCGATGGCAAGCCGGTGCCGCTTCGGCCGAAGGAGTTTGACCTCCTCCTGTTCCTCGCCTCCTCGCCGGGGACGGTCTTTACGCGCGACGAGTTGCTCGAACAGGTGTGGGGGTACGACTACTTCGGCGACACGCGCACCGTTGATGCCCATGTGAAAAAAGTGCGCCAGGCCCTGAAGGCGATCCAGCCGCCGTGCATCCAGACGGTGTGGGGCGTGGGATACAAGTTTGAGGTGCCCGGCGATGGCGGTATGGAAACGTAGTATTGCGCGGCGTCTTTTGTTGGGGTTTCTGGGAACCGTGATCCTGGCCATGGGCGTGGTGGGCGTGGCCATGTCCTATCTTGTCCAGCACTACATCTATCAGACGGAACGGATGGAGTTGGTGCGGAAGGCCAAACGCATCAACCTGGCCATCCAGGACTCGAGCCGAGTGAACGACGACCTGGTTAATTTGCTCGTATTTCTTGACCAGACCTTTGATGCCCGCATCTGGCTCTTTGACATCCACGGACGCATCGTGGCCACCTCCACCCGCGACGAGGTGTTTATCGGGAAATCGGTTGCCAAAAGCGTGGTGGAGAAGGTGAGACAAGGGGAGCCGGTGATCAGTCCCCTCGGCATTGAGGGGCTGAATGAACCGATGCTCTCCGTGGCGGTTCCATGGGGAAAGGGCAACCAAATCTACGGGGGCATTGTTCTCCATGCCCCGGTGAAGGGTATCAACGACGCGGTGAGCCGTGTGCGCGAGACGATGGCCTGGGCCTTGGCCCTCGGCGTTGTGGCAGCCACGTTGCTCGCCTCGTACCTGTCGTGGTCAATCGCCCGCCCTCTGAAGGAGATGGAGCGGATGGCCGCCGAGCTGCGTCAAGGGCGGTACGACCGTCGCCTGGATGTGCATCGCGATGACGAGGTGGGCGACCTGGCGCGCACGTTCAACGAGCTGGCCGATCGGCTGGAGGCCAGCGAACGCGAGCGGAAACGCCTCGACCGGTTGCGCGACGAGCTGCTTGCCAACTTGTCTCACGAGTTGCGCACACCGCTGACGAGCATGCAGGGCTTTTTGGAGGCCTTGCAGGACGGACTGGTGGAAGACGAGGAGCTGCGGCAACATTATTACCGGCTGATGGCCCACGAGACGGCACACATGAGCCGGCTGATCGACGACATGCTCGACTTGGCCAAGCTGCAAACTCATGCCATTCGCCTCAATCGTGAGGCGGTGGATGTGAAGGAACTGTTGGCGTTCGTGGCCATGACGTTTGAACCGGAGGCGCGCGACAAGGGTACGGCCATCGTTCTGGATGTGCCGGACGAGCTGCCGCCTGTATGCGGGGACAGCGTGCGTGTGGAACAAATGCTGAACAACCTGGTGAGCAACGCCGTCAAGTTTACGGAAAACGGGCGCATCACGTTGCGCGCCTGGGCGGAAGACGGCGGCGTGTACATCGAGGTGGCCGACACCGGCGTGGGCATTGCCGCCGAGGATTTACCGAGGATTTTTGAACGCTTTTTCAAGGTTGATCGCCACCGGACAAAGAAGAACCGCGGGAGCGGATTGGGCCTGGCCATCGTCAAAGAGCTGGTGGAGCTCCACGGCGGCCGGATTGACGTGCAGAGCCAACTGGGACAGGGCACAACCTTCCGCCTGTGGTTGCCCGCGGTGACGTAGCCTGGCTTGTCCATCCTAATTTACAAATGTTTCACATCTTTGTCTCGATTCGTTCCCACTTTTCATCGTTCCTTGCCCTACAGTTAGTACAGGAGAAAGACGAGATCATCCTGATCCAACAAGGAGGAGTGCCGATGAACCGCAAGTGGTGGAAGTTGGCGTTACTCGTGGGGGTCTTGGCCGCTGCGTTGATGGGTTGCAGCTCCCAAGACACGTCGAACACCGACAATAGCGATACCCAGCAAGAGCAAAGCACCGACCAAGAGTCCACGGGGAGCTCGACCGATTCCAGCACCACCGATTCCAGCACCACTGATTCCAGCACCACCGATTCCAGCTCCTCGGACTCCAGCTCGACCGATTCCGGTTCGTCGGACACGGAGTCCACGGATTCCGGCTCGAGCACGGACAGCTCCAGCGATTCTTCCTCTTCCAGCAACTAACGGATGCGCAAAGTTTACGCGGACACCGCCTGCTGCCGGCAGGCGGTTTTCCTTTTTGTTTGCGGGAAAATCTAGGAGATTTTCGCGATTTGTTGTGTGCAGAAAATCCGGCATGGTAATGTTAGAGTGACGATACAGCGGGAGAGGCGGGTGAAAGGATGGACAAGCGGGCTCTGCGCGCGGCCCTTTCCGTCTATTTCGTGATCGGCAGCGCCCATTGCGGCGGACGGCCGCTTTTGGAGGTTGTCGAAGCGGCCCTGCGTGGGGGCGTCACAATGGTGCAGTTTCGCGAAAAGGACTCGTCGCTCCCCCTGCGCGAGACCGTGGCGCTGGGGCGGGCGGTGCGCCAGCGGTGCCGCCAGTGCGGTGTGCCTTTCATCGTCAACGACCGCGTCGATCTGGCCCTGTTGCTTGACGCGGACGGCGTCCACGTGGGCCAAGACGATTTGCCGCCGTCGGAAGCGCGAAAGTTGCTGGGCCCCGGGCGCATTGTCGGCATGTCCGTCGGCACGCCGGAGGAGCTGGACGTGGCCCTCCGCGAGGGACCCGACTACCTCGGCGTGGGACCGGTGTACAAAACGGTCTCCAAGGCCGACGCCGGAGAAGCGATGGGGACGGAGTTTGTCGCCTATGTACGCAGTCGTACGGATTTGCCGCTTGTCGGCATAGGCGGGATTACACCGGAAAACGCCGCGCCCGTCATCGCTGCCGGCGCCGATGGGGTGGCCGTGGTGTCCGCGATTGGAGGGGCTTCCGATCCGGAGGCGGCCGCGCAGGCGTTGGTGCGGGAAGTGAATGCGCAGAAGGCGGCTTGTGGAAGGGAGGATGCATCATGAGCGACATGATTCAGGTGATCGACTTGCACAAGCGGTTTGGGAATTTGGAAGTCCTCAAGGGCATTACCTGCACCGTGCGGGAACGGGAGGTGGTGTGTGTAATCGGGCCGTCCGGATCGGGGAAAAGCACGTTCCTCCGCTGTCTCAATGGGCTGGAAGAGGTGACGGCGGGGAAGGTCATCGTCGACGGCGTGGACATTACCGACCCGCAGACGGACATCAACAAGGTGCGGGCCGAGGTGGGGATGGTCTTTCAGCGCTTCAACCTGTTCCCGCACATGACCGTGCTTGAGAACATTACGCTGGCTCCGATCAGGGTGCGCAAGATGGACCCAAAGGAAGCCGAGGCGCGGGCCCTGGAGTTGCTCGATAAGGTCGGCTTGCGCGACAAGGCCCACGTCTACCCCGACAACCTGTCGGGCGGCCAGATGCAGCGGGTGGCCATCGCCCGGGCCCTGGCCATGAACCCCAAGGTGATGCTGTTCGACGAGCCCACATCGGCCCTGGATCCGGAACTGGTCGGCG
>PKQU01000058.1 GCA_017577925.1 Bacillota bacterium | reverse complement strand
TCGGCATCCTTGATGACGGGAACGTACAAGGCGTCCTCCGTGGCCACGGCGATGGAGATGTTGATGCGCTTTTTGAGGACGATCGAGTCGCCGGCCCACACCGAGTTGAGGATGGGGTACTCCTTGAGCGACTCGACAACGGCCTTGATGACGAAGGGCAGGTAGGTGAGCTTGAACCCTTCGCGCTTCTCGAACTCGGCCTTCACGGCCTCGCGAAGCTTGACAAGACCGGTCACGTCGACTTCCACCATCGTCCAGGCGTGCGGCGCCTCGTGTTTCGACTGCACCATGCGCGTGGCGATGGCGCGGCGCACCGGCGTGACGGGGATCACCTGGTCGCCCGGCTCGGTCTTGACGCCCGGTGCCGCCGAAGCCGGCTGAGGTGCCGCTTGGGAGGCCGGTTGCCGAGCCTGATCCGCGGGCTGGGCTACCGGCTGCGCCGCCGCGCGAGTCGGGGTGGCCGGAGCTGCCGACGCGGGCTGGGCCGCTTGGGCCGCCGCACCGCCTTGCTCGATAAAGCGCAGCACATCCTTGCGGGTGACGCGCCCCTCACGACCGGTACCCGGCACCTGGCTGAGGTCGATACCGTACTCCTGGGCCAGCTTCAGCACGGCCGGCGAATAGCGCCGTTTCTGGTCGCGCGGCAGGGCCGCCGCGGGGGCGGCGGGCTTGCCTTCACTGGCGCCTTCTGCGGGCGCTCCCGCCGGAGCAGGCGACTGAGCCGCCTCCGCCTGGGGCGCAGCCTCTGCGCCGTCCTTCGCCGCGTCTTCGGCCGATCCTTCGCCTTCCGCTTCCATCAGGCAGATCGGGGTACCGACCGAAACGGTTTCCCCTTCCGGCACGAGGATCTCCTTGATCACGCCGGAGACGGTGGACGGCACCTCGGCGTTCACCTTGTCGGTCATGACCTCGCAGAGGGGGTCGTACTTGTTCACCTTGTCACCGGGTTTGACAAGCCATTTCGCAATCGTTCCCTCGGTGACGCTTTCCCCCAACTGGGGCATTTTGACTTCTACCGCCATGATGAACCTCCTTTGTCCCGTTCGTTAAAACTCGGCCAGTTCTTTCATCGCTTGATACACCTTATCCGTGTTGAGCATGAAGAACTTCTCCAGCGGCGGGCTGTAGGGCATGGCCGGGATGTCCGGGCCGCACAGGCGCTTGATCGGCGCATCGAGGTCGAAGAGCACTTCCTCGGCGATGATCGCCGCCACTTCGCCGCCAACGCCGCCCTCCTTGTTGTCCTCGTGGACGATGAGCACCTTCCCGGTTTTGGCCGCCGCTTCGCAGATCGTCTCCTTGTCGAGCGGGTACAAGGTGCGTAGGTCGACCACGTGGGCGCTGATGCCCTCCTGGGCCAGCCGTTCGGCCGCCTCGAGGCAGAAGTGTAGCGCCAGGCCGTAGGAGAAGACGGTGATGTCCTCGCCTTCCCGCTTGATGTCGGCCTTGCCGATCGGCAGCACATAGTCTTCCTCGGGCACCTCGCCCTTGATGAGGCGGTAGCAGCGCTTGTGCTCGAAGAAGAGCACCGGGTCATCGTCGCGGATGGCCGCCTTCAGAAGGCCCTTCACGTCGTAGGGCGTCGACGGAGCGACCACCTTCAGTCCGGGCGTGCTGTTGAAGAGGGCCTCGACGCTCTGGGAGTGGTACAGCGCCCCGTGGACACCGCCGCCGTAGGGGGCACGGATGACAATCGGGCAGTGCCAGTCGTTGTTGGAGCGATAGCGCATCTTGGCCGCCTCGTTGATGATCTGGTTGACGGCCGGGTGGATGAAGTCGGCAAACTGGATCTCCGCCACCGGGCGCATCCCGTACGCCGCGGCGCCGATGGCCACGCCGACGATGGCCGACTCGGCCAGCGGCGTGTCGATGACGCGCTCCTCGCCGAATTCGTCGATCAAGCCCATGGTGGCGCGGAACACGCCACCGCGCTTACCGACGTCCTCCCCGAGCACGAACACGCGCTCGTCGCGGCGCATCTCCTCGCGCAAGGCCTGGGTGACCGCTTCAATGTACGAAATCACCGGCATCGTCCGTCCCTCCTCACTTCTCGGCGTACACGTACTTCAGCGCGCTCTCCGGCTCGGCGTACGGGGCCTTTTCGGCGTACTCGGTGGCCTCGTCCACTTCGCGCTGCACGCGCTGGGCGATCTCCTTCTCCTGCGCCTCGGTCATCGCGCCCACTTCCAGCAGGTACTGGCGGAAGCGCGGAATGGGGTCTTGCTTCTTGGCTTCCTCCAGCTCCTCCCGCGAACGGTAGGTGCGGTCGTCGTCGTCGCTGGAATGGGGCACCAGACGGTTGACCACCGCTTCGATCAGCGTCGGCCCTTCCCCGCGCAGGGCACGCTCGCGGGCTTCCTTCACCACGCGGTAGACTTCCAACGGATCGTTGCCGTCAACGCTCACGCCGGTAAAGCCGTACCCGACGGCCCGCTTGGCCACGCTGTCGACGGCCAGTTGCTTCTTGAGCGGAACGGAAATGGCGTACTTGTTGTTCTGGCAGAAAAAGATGACCGGCAGCTTGTGCACTCCGGCGAAGTTGGCCGCTTCGTGGAAGTCACCCTGGTTGCTCGACCCCTCGCCGAAGGAGGTGTAGACGACGAAGTTCTTGCGTTGCATCTTTGCCGCCAGGGCAATGCCCACAGCATGGGGCACCTGGGTGGTTACCGGGCTGGACCCAGTGAGGATGTTGAGCCGCTTGCAGCCGAAGTGGCCGGGCATCTGCCGCCCGCCGCTGTTCGGGTCCTCCGGCTTGGCGAAGGCCGACAGCATCAGGTCGCGCGGCGTCATGCCGAAGACCAGCACCACCGCCGCGTCGCGGTAGTACGGGCACAAATAGTCGACGCCCTTTTTGAGGGCGAAGGCCGCCCCCACCTGCGCCGCCTCCTGTCCCTGGCAGGAGATGACAAAGGGGATCTTCCCGGCGCGGTTCAGGAGCCACTGCCGCTCGTCCACCTTGCGCGCCAGGAGCATGTAGTAGTACATCTCGACGACTTGCTCGTCGGTCAGGCCCAGGGCCTTGTGCCGATTCTCCGCCATGCCGTTGCGCCTCCTTTGCCTATGCTCCAGAGCCCGTGCTTAGGCCCCGTGAATGGCCTTGCCGTCGACGGCCAAGGCCGCTTCCATGATCGCCTCGGCCAGCGTCGGGTGCGGATGGACGGTATGGGCCACTTCCCACGGGGTCGCGTCGAGCACCCGCGCCAGTCCGGCTTCGGTGATCAGGTCCGAGGCGTGCGGGCCGATGATATGGACCCCGAGGAGATCGTTCGTCTTCGCGTCGGCAACCACTTTGACAAAACCGTCCGGCTCGCCGAAGATAAGCGCCTTGCCGTTGCCGCGGAAGTTGAACTTGCCCACCTTGACCTCGAAGCCCTTCTCCCGCGCTTCCCGCTCGGTCAAGCCCACGCTGGCCACTTCCGGCCGCGAGTAGGTGACGCGCGGAATTTTCGTGTAATCGATCGGGTCGGGGTTCAGGCCGGCCATGTGCTCCACGGCGACAATCCCTTCGTGGGACGCCACATGGGCCAGCTGCGGCGTGGCAATGACGTCCCCGATGGCGTAAATGTGCTTCTCCTTCGTCTGGAAGAATTCGTTCACTTTGATAAAGCCTTTCTCCAGCTCGATTTCCGTGCTCTCCAGGCCGATATCCTCCACGTTGGGCAGGCGCCCCACGGAAACGAGCATCTTCTCCGCGGACAGGGTGATGCGCTGACCGCCCTTGTCCGCCTCGATGGTGAAGCCGCTTTCCGTCTTGCGGAACGTTTCCGGCAGCA
The DNA here is from genome assembly GCA_017577925.1 of Bacillota bacterium. Classification (GTDB taxonomy): domain Bacteria; phylum Bacillota; class Bacilli; order Calditerricolales; family Calditerricolaceae; genus Calditerricola. The sequence continues at coordinate 6,587 of PKQU01000058.1, read as the reverse complement.
CCTTGGCCCCGGTGTGGATCGTCACCCCGCGCTTCTTCAGGATGCGCGTCATCTCCTTGCTGATCTCCTCGTCCTCCGTCGGCAGAATGCGGTCGAGGAACTCGACGATCGTCACCTCGACGCCGAAATCGCGGAGCATCGAGGCCCACTCCACGCCGATCACCCCGCCGCCGACGATGACGATCGATTTCGGAAGCGTTTCCATTTCCAGGGCCTCATCGGACGTCATCACCACGGTGCCGTCCACCTCAAGCCCCGGCAGCGTGCGCGGCCGCGACCCGGTGGCAATGAGGACATGCTCGGGAACGAGGATCTCCTGCTCCCCGTCCGGGGTTTCCACGCGGATGGCACCAGAACGCGGCGAGAAGATGGACGGCCCCATCAGCCGGCCGTATCCCTTGACGACGGTGATCTTGCCCTTCTTCATCAGGTGCTGAACGCCCTTGTGCAGCTGCTCGACAATGGCGCGTTTGCGCGCCTGCACCTTGGCAAAGTTGAGGGTGACACTGCCGGCTTCGACACCGTATTTCTCGCCTTCGACCAGCGTCGCGTACACCTCGGCGCTGCGCAGCAGCGCCTTGCTGGGAATGCACCCGCGGTGGAGGCAGGTGCCGCCCAGCTTATCCTTTTCCACCACGGCCACGTTCATCCCCAGTTGCGCGGCGCGGATGGCGGCCACGTAGCCGCCCGGCCCCGCGCCCAGAACCACCAGATCAAACTCGCGAGCCACGTCGCATCCTCCTTCGCGCTCGTCTTTCGTTGCCCGCCATGGGGTATACGTCAAACGCCTGACACAATCGAGCTCCGCCGCACCTGCAGCCTAGCGCTGCAGGACCATTTCACGTGCCTCCTCGGCAGGGTACTCCTTGGCCTCCTCTTCCCCACGCAGCACGCGCAGGGCTCCCTCGGCCAAGGCGAACAGCTCGTTTTCCCCAGGGTGGATCTTCACCGGCGCCATCCAGGAGACGCGCCGGACGATCCAGTCGGTGAACATCTTGCTGTAGGCCAGTCCGCCGGTCAGAATGATGGCATCGATACGCCCTTCCAGCACCGCGGCGGCGGCGCCGATGGCCTTGGCCACCTGATAGGCCATCGCTTCGTACACGAGGTGGGCCCGCTCGTCCCCCTCCTCCACGCGCCGCTCCACCTCGCGCGCATCGTTGGTCCCGAGCAGGGCCACCAGCCCGCCCTTGCCGACGAGCATGCGCCGGATCTCCTCCTGCGTATGCTGCCCCGAAAAGCAGAGCCGCACCAGATCACCGGCGGGAACCGTTCCCGCACGTTCCGGGGCAAAGGGTCCCTCGCCGTCGAGGGCGTTGTTCACGTCGACGACACGCCCCGCCTTGTGGGCGCCAACGCTGATGCCGCCGCCCATGTGGGCCACAATGAGGTGGGCTTCTTCGTACCGTTTGCCCATCTCCTTGGCGACGCGCCGGGCCACGGCCTTCTGGTTCAGGGCATGGAAGATGCTCTTGCGCTCGATGGCCGGCACGCCGCTGATGCGGGCCAACGGCTCCAGCTCGTCGACGACGGGTGGATCGACGATAAAGGCCGGGATGTTGAGCTGCGACGCGATCTCGTAGGCCAGGATGGCCCCAAGATTGGAGGCGTGCTCCCCGTACCGGCCGCTCTTGAGGTCGTCGAGCATGGCCGCGTTGACCCGATACGTGCCCCCGGGAATGGGGCGCAGGAGACCCCCGCGCCCGACAATGGCGCTAAACTTGGTCAGGTTGAAGCCCTTTCTGTGCAGGGCGTCGAGGATCACCTGCTTGCGGAAGGGATACTGGTCGATGATGCGCGCGTAGGGCGTCAACTCCTTGACATCGTGGCGCAGCGTCTCTTCAAACAGGGACTTTTCGTCCTCGTACACCCCGATTTTCGTGGACGTCGATCCGGGATTGATGATGAGCAACCGATGGGATCGCTGCACATCGTTCCCCCCGCTTACCGTCGGTCGAGGACCGACTTTTCGTTGCGCACGAAGGTGCTGCGCGTTTTCGCCACCTGGGCGATGCGCTCTTCGGCCATCCGGTCGGCCGCCTTGTAGGTGGGAATGTTGTCCCGCTTGGCGATCTCGAACACCTTCATCAGGTTGTCGTAGATGGTCTCCACCTTCTTCAGCGCACGCTCGCGGTTGTAGCCCTCAAGCTCGTCGGCCACGTTGATCAGCCCGCCGGCGTTGATCACGTAGTCAGGGGCGTAGACGATGCCCATTTCGTGGATCTGATCGCCGTGGCGCTCCTCCTTGAGCTGGTTGTTGGCCGAACCGGCGATCACCTTCGCCTTCAGTTTCGGGATGGTCTCGTCGTTGATGATGCCCCCCAGGGCGCACGGGGAAAAGATGTCACAGTCGACGGCGTAGATCTCGTCGGCGCTAACCGCCTGGGCGCCGAATTCCTCCACCGCGCGCTTGACGTTGTCGGGGTTAATGTCGGTGACGATCAGCTTCGCCCCTTCCTGGTGCAGGTGCTTGCACAGGTGGTAGCCCACGCTGCCCACACCCTGGACCGCCACCGTCTTGCCGGCCAGCGAATCGTTACCGAAGGCCACCTTGGCCGCCGCCTTCATGCCCACGTAGACACCGTAAGCGGTTACAGGCGACGGGTTGCCGCTGGAGCCGAACTCGGGCGAAACGCCGGTGACGTAGTCGGTTTCCTGGTGGATGATATCCATGTCGGCCACCGTCGTCCCCACGTCTTCCGCCGTGATGTAGCGGCCACCCAGCGACTGGATGTAGCGCCCCAGGGCGCGGAACATCGCCTCGTTCTTGTCCTTCTTCGGATCGCCGATGATCACCGTCTTGCCGCCACCGAGGTTGAGCCCTGCCGCCGCGGCCTTGTACGTCATCCCGCGGGCCAGACGCAGCACGTCGATGATGGCATCTTCCTCCGTCTCGTAGGTCCACATGCGGCACCCGCCGAGGGCCGGACCGAGGGTGGTGTCGTGGATGCAGATGATCGCTTTCAGCCCCGAGGCCGCATCGTGGCAGAAGATGAGCTGTTCGTAGTCGTATTTCTGCAGGTAATCGAAGATGTTCATGGTCTCCTCCTCCTCACATTTGGCAAAGTGAAACGGGTGAGAAACGCGTCACGCCGATACCGGCGCGCGCGATCGTTCCGCCGTGAGCACCGCCAGCGCAATGGCGTAGAGCTTCGTCTCCGGCGAGTCGGCACGCGAGGTGACCACCACCGGCGCCTTGGCCCCGACAAGAATGCCGGCAATCTTGGCCCCCGCCAGGTAGGTCAGCGTCTTGTACACCGCGTTGCCCGTCTCGATGTTCGGGACGATGAGCACGTCGGCAAACCCGGCCACCGGGCCGCCCACTTTTTTGTGCGCCGCCGCCTCCGGCGACACAGCCACGTCGAGGGCCAGCGGGCCGTCCACGTCGGCTCCCTTGATCTGGCCGCGCTCGGCCATCTTGGCCAGAATGGCCGCGTCGGTCGTCGACGGCATGTCGGGATTGACCGTCTCGATGGCGGTGATTAGGGCCACCTTGGGCCGGTCGATCCCCAGCGCACGGGCCACCTGCACGGCGTTTTCGATGATGTGTACCTTCTGCTCCAGCGTCGGGGCGATGTTCATCGCCGCGTCGGTGAGCAGCATTAACCGGTCGGCCAGCGGCGCCTCAAAGACGGCCACGTGGCTAAGCACCCGACCGGTTCGCAGGCCGTGCTCCTTGTCTAACACGGCGCGAAGAAAGTCCGCCGTCGGAACCATGCCCTTCATGACCACATCGGCTTCCCCGTCGCGGACCGCCTTCACCGCGGCGAGGCACGCCGCCTTGGGGTCCTCCACGTGTTCCACCATCACCTGGTTCAGCGGGAAACCGATTTGCTGCGCGATGCGCTCAATATTCAGGCGGTTTCCGAACAGCCGGAACTCGGCGATGCCCTGCCGCCGGGCTTCCTTGACGGCGGCGAGCACGTCCTCGTCCTCGGCCACCGCCACGGCCACGGTCACCGCCGGTCTCCGCCTGGCGTACTCCAATAAATCCTCAAGTCGATTCATGCGGTTCACCTTCCATGAATGCCATGTTGGTGCGCAGCCTGTATCCCCCTCACAAGCAGCCTTTGCATCGAGGCGCCTCGCCATTCCATGTGATGTATCTAGCAAAAACAATGCCAAAATCCTCACTCCCCACCACCCCGCGGCCGGCACGTACCGCATCCTACACACGTGCAAATTTTTGCATGTTATTGCAAACGCTTTCATGAAACATGTTGCGCATTACCTCCGGGGCGCCGGGTCGTCCCCTTCCCCGCTATCCCGATTCAGGCCGAGTTTGTTCAGCTTGTAATACAGGTTACGGACAGAAATCCCGAGAAGCCGGGCCGCCTCCGTTTTGTTTCCTCCGGTGGCGTCCAGGGCCCGAGCAATGTGCTCCGCCTCGGCACGCCGGACGACGGCTTCCAAGGGTTCGATTGGCCCATCCGTCCGGCGTTGGCTGTGGGCCGTTACCGTTCCCCCTTGTTGGTCGAGGGGCGGCAAATGGGAAACGCGAATGACCGTCTCGTTAAATTTCATGTTAATGATGGCCCGCCCGAGAATGTTTTCCAGTTCCCGGACGTTTCCCGGCCACGTGTAGGAGGACAGTACTTCGAGGGCGGCCGGGTCGACGCTTTTGACCATTCGCCCGTACTCCTGGTTGAACTTGCGGATCAAGTGGGCGCACAAAAGGGGAATGTCTTCCTTGCGATAGCGCAGGGGCGGAATGAAAATGGGGAAGACGTTGAGTCGGTAATACAAGTCTTCCCGAAATGTGCCCTGCTTAATGGCCCGCTCGAGGTTGACGTTGGTGGCGGCGATCACGCGCACGTCAACGGGAATGGGCTTCGTCCCGCCCACGCGCACCACCTCTTTCTCCTGCAACACACGGAGGAGCTTGGCCTGCATGTTCAGCGACAGCTCGCCGATCTCGTCAAGAAAGATCGTCCCTCCGCTTGCCTCCTCAAACAGGCCGCGCTTGCCGCCGCGCCGCGCGCCGGTGAAGGCGCCCTCCTCATAACCGAAGAGCTCGCTTTCGAGCAGCGATTCCGTCAGCGCCGCGCAGTTTACGCGCACGAACTGGTTGTACTTGCGGTCGCTCGCGTTGTGGATGGCGTGGGCAAAGAGTTCCTTGCCCGTACCCGACTCGCCCCGCAACAGCACCGTCACCGTCGTCGTGGCCGCCTTTTTGGCCTGTTCCACGGCGATGCGCAGCGCGTCGCTTTCTCCGATGATGTCCTCGAAGGTGTATTTGGCCTCCAACGTGCGGATGATCTTCTTGGCCTGTTCCAGTTCCGCATTCAGCCGCTTGATCTCCGACACGTCATGAATCACGCCCACACTGCCCTTCAGCTCGCCGTCGACGATGATCGGGGCGACGTTGACGATGACATCCTTCTTTTTCGGCCCCACTTTGAGGGGAACGCCGCGGACGGGCTTGCGCGTGCGCAACACCTTCATGTGCATGCTCTCGCCTTCGGAGATGTCCACATCGGCCGGCTTCCCGATCACGTCTTCCTCCGTCAAGCCCGTGAGCCGGGTGTAGGCGGGGTTAATCAGGATCCCAATGCCCCGCGCGTCAACAACGGAAATGGCGTCTTCCGTCGCATGAATGATGGCCTCGAGCAGGCTCCGCACCTCCTTCAGGTTTGTCACCTGCTCCGCCAGGGCCATCACGTCGGTGATGTCACGAAAGACGGCCACAGCGCCGACGACCTTCCCGTTTTCGTCAACAACCGGGGTACGGTTGGTGACGATGCGCCGCCCGCCGTCAAGCCGCTGCTCCTGGTTGCGTTCGGCCTGTCCGGTTTCCAGGACGCGCAGCAGCCGGCTGGAAGGGATGACGTCGGTCACCCGCCGCCCCAAGACGTCCTCCCGCTTGAGACCGGTAATCGTTTCCGCGGCGCGGTTGAACAGCGTGATGCGCCCCTCGGCGTCCACGGCCAGCACGGCATCGTGGGTGGCGTCGAGGATGACGTCCCGTGCGCGCCGGGCCTTTTCCAGGGCGGTACGCAGGCGGGCCGTTTCCGCCGCCAGATCGGCCAGGGCGTCGGCCACCTCCCCCCACACCACGGCCGCGCCCTTTGCCCGCTCGCGCACCGCGTCAACCGCCTGGGGATCGCGCGCCGTCACCACCACCAGATCGGGATCGCCAGCCAGCGCCGTGGCAACATCCGCGGGCCATTCCGCCACCCCCACAAGGGTCACCCCCTTAGCCTGCCGCAAGAGGCGCACCAGTTCCCGGGTTTGCGTACCGTCTCCGACCACCGCAACCCGTTTCACCGTCCCCGCTCCTTTCCCTCGCGTCCGTTGTGCGACAATTTTTTCAGTCGTCTTGTGAAAATACTTGCAGGCATCGCGATTATACCGCATTGCGCCGTGGACGGGGAGGGAGTTTTGCGTTACGATGGGAACGGCACGTCCATCCGCCGCCTGGGAACGCGAACTCGCCCATCCACGCCGGAAAGGGGGGATGGCCCGATGATGCTGATCCAGCGGCTCCTGGCCTTGCTCATCCTCGTCTCGGCCGGCCTCGTCGCCGCCTATGGCTGGAAATTGATGCGCGACGCCGTATTCTCCGTGGTTGCCCAAACCGCCACCGT
>PKQU01000057.1 GCA_017577925.1 Bacillota bacterium | reverse complement strand
GTGCTCGTGGTGCCGTTTTACCGGGGACAGCTGGTCATGACCCGCCACCGGCGGCGCGGCTTGGAGCTTCCCGGCGGGAAGGTGGAACCGGGCGAGACGCCGCTGGAAGCGGCGGTGCGCGAGGTGCGCGAGGAGACGGGCGGCGTGGTGGAGGCGATTGCTCGGATTGCCCAATACCGCGTGGCGCCGACGGAGACGGAGCCGGAAATCGTCAAGACGGTCTACTGCGCTGAAATCGCGCGTTTTGAGCCGCTGTCGCCCGACTCGGAGACCGCCGGCTATGTGCTGTTTGCTGAACCGCCCGATCCGCACCAGGGCGGCTTTAGTGACCTGGTGCGCGACCAGGTGTTTCCGCTCGTGCTCGATTTTCTCCGCTGTCACACGGTCGGATGGGGCTTCGGTTGCCCCCGCCCACATATACATGCTGAAGCGGAAGATGGTGAAGCGGGGGGATGACGGTGAATGAGCGGGGAGCGTCCCGGTGGTCGGCCGCGTGGAGCAGGGAAGGCGGGCAGGTCGCGCGGTGGGCCGATCACGTGCGGCTTGTGGCGGGCGACGAGGTGTGGGCTGCATGGCCGGTCGCGGAGCGGTGGACGGTGCGGGTGCCGCTCTTCCGACGCGTGTGCAACCGGCTCACGGTACCCGAGGCGGTGCGTCTGCCGGTGGTGCGTCGAGCTGAGAGCGGGCGGTCGGTCATGCGCGTCGATGGGGTGTATGTCGTGACGGAATGGGACGCGGCGGCCGTTCCGGCCTACCCTGCCCAGGTGGGGTATACGCTCGGCGCACTCCACGCGGCGTCGTCGGCTCTGGGCGAACGCGTGGGGCCCGCCCTCCATGCGGTCGGATCCTGGCCGCGGCGTTGGATGCGACGTTTGGCGCTGGCCGAGCGCAGGCGGGATCTCTTGGCCGAGACCGGCATGGGGAGCGCCGCCGACGCGTGGTTTTTGGAAACCTACACCTATTTCACACAGCGGGCGCAGACGGCGGTGCGGTACTGGGAGGCGGGGGTGTTCGACTCCGTCCCGCCGTGTTTGACCGCCTACCCGCTCTGGCCGGTGTATGAAGGGACAGGCGGAACGTGCTGGATCGGTTTTCCCCGGAAGTGGTACTGGGACCTGCCGGCCCGGGACGTTGGGCGGTGGTGCCGCACGTGGGTGATGGGCGAAGCGGATCTCGACGCGTGGGCCGACGGGTACGACGCGCAGATGGCCTATGCCGACCCGGAGGTCCGCCGGTCGTTCTGGGAGGCGGTGTATGCCTGGTTGCTGTTTCCGGAGCGCTGGATGTCGGAATGGATGGAACATTCGGGGAAATCCGCAGATCCTGAGGTGGTCTGGGCGGCCATCGCTGAGGAGGAGCAGCGCGTTGAGGCGCTGCTGGACTGGCTGCCGGACTGGGTGGGCCGCCGGTACGGCGTTCGCATCCGGCGGGTCGGTTGGTTGGGATGAGGAAGGAAAGGGTTGACGTTGCGACAAAATGCCCGAAATCCGCTGCCATCACAGGGGGGATGGCGATGGCAAAACCGTACGTGTACCTGACGCGGAAGGTTGACGAGGACATCGTGCAACGCCTGGCCGAGGAGTGCGAAGTGGGCGTGTGGGAAGGCGACGAACCCGTCCCGCGTGACGTACTGGAGGCTGAATCCGCGCGGGCCGACGGGCTGTACGTGATGGTGACCGACCGCATCGACGCGGCGCTGATGGATCGCGCCCCGCGCCTCAAGGTGGTGAGCACCATGTCGGTGGGCACCGACCACATCGACGTGGCCGCGGCGACGGAGCGGGGCATTCTCGTCACGAACACGCCCGGCGTGCTGACGGAGACGACGGCCGATTTGGCATTTGCCCTCCTGCTGGCCACGGCGCGGCGCCTGACGGAGGCGGAACGCTTTCTGCGGGAGGGGAAGTGGCGCAGCTGGTCGCCCAACCTCCTGGTGGGGCGCGACGTCTACGGGGCGACGCTGGGCATCATCGGCATGGGGCGTATTGGCGAGGCGGTGGCGCGGCGGGCCAAGGGATTTGCCATGCGTATTCTGTACCACAACCGCCGGCGCCGCCCGGAGGCGGAAGCGGCCCTCGGCGCACAGTACGTGAACCTGGACACCCTGCTCCGGGAGTCGGACTTTGTCGTCCTGCTCACGCCGCTGACGCCGGAGACGGAGAACCTGATCGGATGGCGGGAGTTTTCCTTGATGAAGGAAACGGCCTGCTTCATCAACGTCTCCCGCGGGCAGACCGTGGACGAGGAGGCCCTGGTGCGTGCCCTTCGGGAGCGAAAGATCTGGGCCGCCGGGCTGGACGTGTACCGGGAGGAACCGCTGCGGCCCGATCATCCCCTGCTGGAGCTGGACAACGTCGTGCTCTTGCCCCACATCGGCAGCGCAAGCGTGGAGACGCGCCGCAACATGGCGCGGCTGGCCGCCGACGGCTGCGTGGCCGCCCTGCGCGGTGAGCGTCCCGCGCACCTGGTCAACCCGGAGGCGTGGGCGCGTCGCCGGCGGTGAGGAGAAGCCTCCGTCGCGCGGGAAGCAGGGAGTGGCGGACCCGCTTGGGGCAGTGCAAATCCGGAAAGGAGGCCGCACCATGAACGGCGAACCGGGACGGACGCGTACGCCGTGGCGACGGCGGCTTCTGTGGGGGGCGCTGGTCGCCGTGCTGGCCGTGGCGGGCAGCGCGGTGGGCGTGTCCCTGTACGTGGGGTGGCAGCTGACCCATCCGGTGCGCAAGGCGCTCACGGGTACACTGGCCGACGCGGGGCTGGCCTATGAAGCGATCACCTTTCCCAGTGTGGGCGACGAGGAACCCCTCACCCTGCGCGGCTGGTACCTGGCCGCCCGGGCCAACGGGGCGAAGCCCAAGCCGGGCGTCATCGTGTTTGCCCACGGGTACCGCCAGAACCGCCTGCAGGAAGACGTTCCGGCGCTGGCGTTGGCCCGGGATCTCGTGCGCGCGGGGTACGACGTGCTCCTGTTCGACTTCCGCAACAGCGGCCAGTCGCCGGGGCGGTTGACCACGGTGGGCATTTTGGAGCAGCGGGATTTGCTCGGGGCTGTGCGGTACGCGCGCGAGCGCCGGCCCGACGCCCGTGTCGGCCTCCTCGGCTTTTCCATGGGCGCGGCTACGGCCATCCAGGTCGCGGCGGCGTCGCCCGATGTGGCGGCGGTGGTCGCCGACAGCCCCTTTGCCGACCTGAAGGCGTACCTGAGGGAGAACCTGTCCGTGTGGTCGGGGCTGCCCCATTCCCCGTTCACGCCGCTGATCCTGAGCCTGATTCCGCCGCTGATCGGAGCCGATCCGGAAGCGATGAGCCCGGTGCGCGCCGTCGCGGCCTTTGACGGGCGGCCGCTGCTCCTCATTCACGGCACGGCCGACACGAAGATCCCGCTTGCCGACAGTCGAGCGATTGCCCGACAGGCCCAGGGGCATGCTGAGGTCGAGCTGTGGACGGTGGAGGGGGCCGACCATGTGAAGGCCTATGCGCGCGATCCGGCGGTGTACACAAAAAAGGTGCTGGCCTTTTTCGACCAGCACCTGGGATCGTCACGCTCGTATTGATGCCGTGCGTGGTACTCGGCGTGTTAGAACACCTGCTCCACGCCTTTGACGCCCGGCACCTCTTCCAGCAGGGCGCGCTCAATGCCCGCTTTCAGCGTGATCGTGGACGCCGGGCAACCGCCGCACGCCCCCATGAGGCGCAGCTTGACGATGCCGTCTTCGTCGACGTCGACCAGCTCCACGTCCCCGCCGTCGCGCTGCAGGAACGGGCGCAGCTTGTCGAGCACTTCTTGCACTTGCTCTTTCAGCGACATACCGGCTCAAGCCTCCTTTCGCTTCCGGTAACCTCGCCACCTGCTCCTTTATTTTACCACACGTTTGGTTTGCCGCAAATGGCCGTGGTATGATGGACATGCGGGCCGTGACCGCACGGGCCGTCCGTTGCGGCGAGACAATCCAGATTCAGGGGACGGAGGAAGCAGCGGTGAACCGTGTGTACCCGAACGTTAAAGCCCTGATCGGCAATACGCCGATCGTGGAAATCACGCGATTTGATCTGCCCGAAGGCGTTCGCCTGTTCGCCAAGCTGGAATTTTTCAACCCAGGCGGCAGCGTGAAGGACCGCCTGGGGGTGGCCCTTATCGAAGACGCCGAGCGCCGCGGGCTCCTCAAGCCCGGTGGAACGATCATCGAGCCGACGGCGGGGAACACCGGGATCGGCCTGGCCCTCGCCGCCATCGGCACCGGCTATCGGGTCATCTTTGTCGTGCCGGAGAAATTTTCCGTGGAAAAGCAGGAACTGATGCGCGCCCTCGGGGCCGAGATCGTACACACGCCCACCGAGCTGGGCATGAAGGGGGCCATCGAGAAGGCCAAGGAGCTGGCGGCAACCATTCCCAATGCCTATGTGCCGCAGCAGTTTGAAAACCCGGCCAACCCCGAGGCCCACTACCGCACCACGGGTCCGGAGATCTGGGAACAGATGGAGGGCCAGGTGCACATTTTTGTCGCGGGCGCCGGCAGCGGCGGCACGTTCATGGGCTGCGCCCGCTACCTGAAGGAGCAAAACCCGGCCATCAAGACGGTGGTGGTCGAACCGGAAGGCTCCATCCTGAACGGCGGCGAGCCGGGTCCGCACAAGACGGAGGGCATCGGCATGGAGTTTCTCCCACCCTTCGTCGATCCGGCGTATTTTGACGCCATCTATACGGTTGCCGACGAGGACGCGTTTCACATGGTGAAGGAACTGGCGCGCCGGGAAGGCCTGCTGGTGGGGAGCTCGTCCGGTGCGGCTTTCTATGCGGCCCTTCAGGAGGCGCAAAAGGCGCCGCCGGGGACGAACGTGGTGACGATCTTCCCCGACTCCAGTGAGCGGTACCTGAGCAAGAAGATCTACCAGGGGGGAATCTGACGATGCGGATGAAGACGCGGCTCATTCACGGCGGCATTACCGGTGACCCCCACACCGGTGCCGTCACCGTGCCGGTGTACCTCACCAGCACGTACAAACAGGAAGGTGTCGGGCACCATAAGGGTTACGAGTACTCCCGCACCGGCAACCCGACGCGGGCGGCCCTGGAAGCGCTCATCGCCGACCTGGAAGGGGGCGTGCGGGGGCTGGCCTTCGCCTCGGGCATGGCCGCCTTTTCCACGGTGATGATGCTCTTCAACCAGGGCGACCATGTCGTCGTCGGCGACGATGTCTACGGGGGGACGTACCGTGTGCTGACGAAGGTGTTCGCCCGCCTGGGCCTGGAGGCCACCTTTGTCGATACGCGCGACCTCGATGCCGTCCGCGCGGCCATCCGCCCCTCGACGAAGGCGGTCGTCATCGAGACGCCGTCCAATCCGCTGCTCAAGGTGACGGACATCGCCGCCGTGGCCCGGCTGTGCCGCGAGCATGGCCTCCTCACCATCGTCGACAACACCTTCATGACCCCCTACTGGCAAAACCCGCTGGCCCTCGGTGCCGACATCGTCGTGCACAGTGCGACGAAGTACCTTGGCGGCCACAGCGACGTTGTGGCCGGTCTGGTTGTGGTGAAGGATCCCGCGCTGGGCGAGCGCCTGCACTTCCTCCAGAATTCCGTCGGCGGCGTCCTGGGTCCCCATGACGCCTACCTGCTCATCCGCGGTATCCGCACGCTGGGCTTGCGCATGGAGGCCCATGAAGCCAACGCCGCCGCCGTGGCCCGGTTTTTGGCCGCGCGCAACGACATCCGCGCCGTGTACTACCCGGGACTCCCCAGTCATCCGGGGCACGACGTGGCCAAACGGCAGGCCCGCGGCTTCGGCGGCATGATTTCCTTCGACGTAGGCAGCGGCGAGCGGGCCGAGCGCGTGGTGCGCCGGGTGCGCTTCTTCACGCTGGCCGAAAGCCTCGGCGCCGTGGAGAGCCTCATCTCCATTCCCGCCCGCATGACCCACGCCTCCATCCCGCCGGAACGGCGCGCCGAACTGGGCATTACCGATGGGCTGATTCGCATCTCCGTCGGTGTGGAAGACGCCGCCGACCTGATCGAGGACCTGGAACAGGCGCTGGCCGGCGCGTAAGGGGAAGGACGACAGCGGGACGCCCGTGTGCCGGACGGTTGTGCCGGCGAAGAGAAGGCCAGTTACGGGGTGTCGAGGGAAAGGAGGAGGGGCGATGTCCGTCGAAGTGACCGTGTACGGTGCCGACGTGCGCTGCCCCAGCTGCGTCAACGCGCCGTCGTCAAAGGAGACGGTTGAATGGCTGCAGGCGGTGCTGGGGCGGAAATTTGGCGTGGAGCGCGTTGCCGTGCGCTACGTGGACATCTACGCGCCCCAAACGCCTGCGGATGCCGAGTGGGCGCGGCGTGTTCTGGACGACGAGTTTTTCTACCCCTTGGTGGTGATCGGCGGGGAAGCGGTTGCCGAGGGAGTTGTGGAGCTGAAGCCGGTGCTGGACAAACTGGCTGCCCTCGGCCTGTCCGAAAGCGATCCGTCCGGCGGCTAGTCGTCGGTGCCCGGTGACCGTGGCGGTGGAAGAGGAGGGATGGACATGGACGTCGTGATCGAGTTTTGCAGCACGAACTTGGCTCACGGTTCGCAGAAGGCGCTGGATGCCCTCATGGAAGATCCCGAGCTGGAAGCGGAGATTGTGGAATACGGCTGCCTTGGCAATTGTAGCCTGTGCGCCACGACGCTCTACGCCATGGTCAACGGGGAGATCGTCACCGGGGACAACCCCGAGGAGTTGGTCGCCAACATCAAGGCGTATTTGAAGAAGGAACGGGAAAAGCGGGTCGAGCTCGACAAGCTGATCAAGCAGCTCGACGACTGAAGGGTACAAAATACCGCGCCGCCCAAAAGGCAGGTGCGGTGTTTCGAACGGGGAGCCCCGCCCTAACTGCCGGGGTTGTCCTCTTTTTAGTCAAAAAGAGAAAGGGGCGGTATTCCGTCCCTTTCTGCGTTCTGATTGCCCTGATCATTTTCAACGGGTCAGATGTTGCCTGTGGCTCCGATCTGCCCCTCTTTGCGTTAATTTTTGGTAAGGAGTGATCAACGTTGTTAATTGATTTTGATTTGTCAACAGCATTATTAGGGATCGTTTTATTGTTGTTGATTTTATTCTATTTGAGAAATAAAAAGGATAAAGATTTATTATACTTATTCTTCTTCTCAGTTTTCTATTTATACTTATTAGGGGTTTTGAAATACACCATTTTTCCAATACCAATCGGATCAGGAATGGCTGAGATCATGCAAAGAGAGTTAAAATTTTCATCGGGTATTAATTTGATTCCTTTCGATATCAATATTGTTAATGAGCAAGTTTTGTATAACATTCTTTTGACCGTACCGTTTGGTTTTGGTCTTCCTTTTCTTTTGAATGTAACGAAAAAAAGGTTAATGATTTACGGAGTTAGTTTTTGTGTGGTAATCGAATCCCTTCAATTAATGATTTCTTTGTTCTTAGGCTTTCCTTATCGAACAATTGATATAAACGATGTGATTCTTAACGTTTTTGGTGTCATTCTTGGGTTTATGGTTTTTAAAGTCTTTGGTTTTCTTTTTAAGAAGATGGTAAATAATTTAGATATAAAAAAATCGCCGTTCCTAAAATATATTGAAATAACGATAAACAAGCACTAAACATAGTCAGAATGTGAGAAATCCCAAAAAAGGCCCATGTCCTCGCCTCTTGCGAGAACAGGGCCTTTTTTCCGCACGCCTTTTTGCACGGCATGCGTGTCGCTTACGCGTACACGCGCACGACGTTGTAGAACGTGTCGCGCTCCACCGGGGTCTTGTGGGCCCCCTTGATCAGCCAGATCAGCTCGTCGCGCGTCAGCGCTGTCTGCGTGAGCGCCCCGGCGGCATGGCTGATCCGTTCCTCGACGAGGGTGCCGTGCACGTCGTCGGCGCCAAAGGTAAGGGCCAGCTGGGTCAGCTGCGTGCCGATGTTGATGAAATAGGCCTTGATGTGGTCCACGTTGTCCAGCATCAGGCGGCTGATGGCGATCGTCTTGATGTCGTCAAAGGCCGACGTGCGCCGCTTGATGGAGGCGGTGGGCTTCATCGGCTGGCAGGCCAGCGGAATGAAGACGAGGAAGCCTCCTGTCTCGTCCTGCAGCTCGCGGATGCGCAGCATGTGCTCGATCCGCTCTTCCAGCGTTTCGATCGACCCGTACAGCATCGTGGCGTGGGTCTTCATCCCCATCTGGTGGGCGATGCGGTGGACGTTCAGCCATTCTTCCACGCTGGCCTTCTCCGGGGCCATCTTTTGCCGGTAACGCTCGGTCAGGATCTCGGCCCCGCCGCCGGGGAGCGTCTCGACGCCGGCCTTGTGCAGCTCGGTGAGCACCTCTTCGATTGTCAAGCCGGCCAGCTTGGCGAAGAAGACCACTTCCGCCGCCGTGTAGGCCTTGATCGTCACCTGCGGATAGTGCCGTTTCAGCGCCTGAATCACGTCCAGGTAGTAGTCAAAGGGCACCGTGTGGTTGTGGCCGCCGACGATGTGAAACTCGCGGATGTTGGGATTGAAACGCGCGGCGACGTACTCCAGCACCTCGTCGGGCGACATCGTGTAGGCCCCGTCTTCTCCCGGATCACGGCGAAACGCGCAGAACCGGCAATGGGCCTCGCACACGTTGGTGGGGTTGATGTACATGTTCTCGATGAAGTAGACGCGGTCACCGTTCTTGCGGCGGTTTACCATGTCGGCAAGCCGCCCGATGGTGAGCAAGTCCGGCGATTCGTAAAGGGCAAGGCCGTCTTCTTTGGTCAGCCGTTCGCCGCGCTCCACCTTTTCGGCGATGGGAACCAAGCGCGGATCGGTAATGGTGGCTGTGGTCGTGGTTGGCATGTGTCCCGTTCCCCCTCTCCGACTCCTTTTACCATCATATCACACGGAAAGGGGAGAGAGGGGAAGGCCTCCGGTGGTCAGGACGTGGCCTCCGCCAGCCGCCCCTTTACCGTTTCCAGGTCCTCGTCGCTCAGGTCCACCTTGATCACGAATTGCCGCTCATTGAGCGCCACCTTGCGGCATTCCACACCCTCGAAGAGGGGAAGGGATTCCACCTGCTCAAACAGTTGCTGCATCTCGTGGGCGGTCATGAGGGTCAGGTGAAGGTACAGGTTGTAGCCGTCCGGATCGCGTTCCGGAAGCGGCACGACGCGAATGCGCGTGTCCATTTCTTCCTCCCTCCCGCGTTGTGGTGGCTGGCGCGTGCGTCCTCCATGTTACTCCTTTTCGTTTCGCCACGCAAGAGCGCGGCCACGGACGTCCGGACGCGTTCCCGCGGGGCGCAAACAAAATGCCCGCCCACAGCGGGCGGGAAGGGCTAGTACACGCGCAGCTCATTGTACAGCGTGTCCCGTTCGACGGGGATGCGGCCAGCTTCCTTGATCATGCGGATGAAGCTCTCCTTCGGCGTCATCTGTGCCGTTGTTGCCCCCGCGGCGTGCACAATTTGCTCTTCCATCACCGTGCCGTCGAGGTCATCGACGCCGAAGCTCAGGGAGACCTGAGCCATCTTGAGGCCGATCATCATCCAGAAGGCGCGGATGTGCGGGATGTTGTCGAGCATCAGCCGCGCCACGGCGAGGATTTTCAAGTCGTAATAACCGGTCGTCTCGCCGGTGAGGTCGAACTCTTGGGCCAGCTTGGTATTTTGCGGGTGAAAGGCAAAGGGGAAGAAGGCCTGGAAACCGCCCGTTTTGTCTTGCAGCTCTCGCAGGCGGATCAGGTGGTCGATCACATGTTCCGGCTTCTCGATGTGCCCGTACAGGATGGAAGCGTTTGATTTCATCCCCAAACGGTGGCAGATTTCGTGGATTTCAAACCACCGTTCGGCGTCGGTTTTGTGCCCGGCGATGATCTCGCGGATTTCCGGATGAAAGATTTCCGCCCCGCCGCCCAGGATCGAGCCCAGCCCCGCTTCCCGCAGGCGAAGGATGACCGTTTCGACGGACATTTTCGACACGCGGGCCAGGTAGTCGAGCTCGACGGCGGTGAAGGCCTGGATGTGCGCCTCCGGGAGGTACCGCTTGGCCAGGCGAATCATGTCCTCATAATAGGAGAAGGGGAGTTTGGGGTTGACCCCGCCGACGATATGCAGCTCGGTAAAGCCTTTTCCCGCCAGGCTTTTAAGCTTTTGCTCGATCTGCTCCAACGAAAGGGTATACGCCCGCGGATGGCCGGGCTTGACACCGAAGGCGCACAGCTTGCAGTCGAGGTAGCAGACATTGGTGTAGTTGAGGTGGGCGTTGACGATAAAGTAGACTTTGTCACCGTGCAGGCGCCTGCGCACCTGGTCGGCCAGTTGCCCGATGGTCAGCAGGTCGGGCGACCGAAGCAGGCGGACCCCGTCGTCAAAGGACAGGCGCTCGCCGCGCTCCACTTTGGCGCG